>QHWF01000474.1 GCA_003222455.1 Acidobacteriota bacterium | reverse complement strand
TCGCGCTTCAACGACAGGCGCCATCCGCGTAGCGCGCCCGCAATCGACCAGATTTCGTTGACCGGACCTTACGAGGCGAAAGGCGCGGAGGACACGCCGAGCCGCCGCCGGTTGCTCGTGTGTCGGCCAGCCCGAGCGGACAAGGAAGAGGCGTGCGCGAAGACGATTCTCACGACGCTGATGCGGCGCGCCTATCGCCGGCCGATCGCGAAAGCGGAGGTCGAGGGCCCGCTGGCGTTTTATCGCGAGGGCCGGACCGGGAAGGATTTCGACGCTGGAATTGCAAGGGCGTTGAGCGCTGTGCTCATCAATCCGGAGTTCCTGTTCCGCGTGGAAAGCGAACCAAAGAGAATTGCCGCCGGCGGTGTTTACCGAATCAGCGATCTCGAGCTGGCATCCCGCCTGTCGTTCTTCCTGTGGAGCAGCATCCCCGACGATGAATTACTCGCCGCGGCGACTGCAGGCACGCTCAGTCGCCCGGAGGAGCTCGAGAAGCAGGCGCGCAGAATGCTCGCCGATCGACGCTCGTTCAACCTCGCGACCAACTTCGCCGGACAGTGGCTGCGGCTACGCAATCTGGAGGCGGTCAATCCGAACGCGCGTCTCTTCCCCGACTTCGATGACAATCTTCGTCAAGCGTTCCGGCAGGAGACCGAGCTCTTTTTCGACAGCGTGTTGCGCGAGGATCGCAGCGTGCTCGACTTGATCAGGGCGGACTACACCTTTCTCAACGAGCGCCTGGCCAAGCACTACGGCATTCCGGGTGTCTACGGCAGCCGCTTCCGCCGCGTGACCCTGGGACCCGATAGCAAGCGTGGCGGCCTGCTGCGGCAAGGCAGTGTACTGGCCGTCACGTCGTTCGCCACGCGAACGTCGCCGATCATTCGTGGTGTGTGGGTCCTGGGCAGCATCTTCGGTGCTCCGCCGCCGCCTCCGCTCCCGAACGTGCCGTCGCTCGATGAGAGCACCGTGTCCGCCAGCCTGCCGATGCGCGAGCGGCTGGCCGCACACCGCAGCAATGCCGTGTGCGCCAACTGTCACCGCACGATCGACCCGGTAGGCTTCTCCCTGGAAAGCTTCAACGCCATCGGACAGTGGCGCGATCACGAAGCCGACGATGTACCGATTGACGTCTCGGGAGCTCTGCCGGGGGTCGGCGAGTTCCGCGGCGTCGCGGGCCTCGAAGACGGATTGTTGAGCCGTCCCGAACTGTTTGCCGGCACGCTGACGGAGAAACTGTTGACGTTCGCGCTGGGACGAGGCCTTGAGTACTACGATGCGCCCGCGGTCCGCAGGATCGTGCGCGACGCCGAGAAAGACCGATACCGTTTCTCTTCGCTCATCCTGGGCATCGTGAAGAGCACGCCGTTTCAAATGAGAAAAGCATCATGATCATCACGAAAAAGGCGATACCCAGGCGGACATTTCTGAGAGGCGCGCAGGCCGCGCTGGCGCTGCCTCTGCTCGACGCGATGATTCCCGCTGCGACCGCGTGGGCGAAGACGCCGGCCAGGCCAGTGCCCAGGCTCGGCTTCGTATTCATCCCGATGGGATGCGATCATTCGCGATGGACTCCGCCGGGCCAGGCGAAGCTCACGGAGCTGTCGCCCATCCTGTCTCCGCTCGAACCGGTCAAAGATCAGGTGACCGTCATGACCAACACGCGTCTCCAGAATGCTTACCCGGGGACGCATGACACATCCAACGCGGCGTTCTTGAGCGCGGCCTTCGCCAAACACACCGAGAGCTCGGATTATTTCCTGGGCACGACAGTTGACCAAATCGCCGCCAGGCAAATCGGCCGCGAGACGCAGCTGGCGTCGCTCGAGCTCTCGATGGACCTGAACCCGCTCGCCGGCGTGTGCAACAACGGTTACGCGTGCGTGTATCAGAATTGCCTGTCCTGGTCTTCGCCGACCACTCCGCTCCCGTCCGAGGCGCACCCGCGCATCGTCTTCGAGCGCCTCTTCGGCGAGGGCGGCAACGCGGCGACGCGCCGCGAAGCGCTGCGCAGTCGCGCAAGCCTGCTCGACTCGTTCGGCGGAGACATCGCGCGGCTCAAGCGGCGCGTAGGCCTCCCCGATCGTGTTCGCGTCGATCACTATCTCGACAGCATTCGCGAGATCGAGCGACAGATCCAGCGTGCCGAGGCCGCGACGATGGAGAACACGATGCCCGACCTCGATCGGCCGGTGGGCGTTCCCGCCGCGTTCGCCGATCACGCGAAGCTCATGTTCGATCTGCAGATTCTGGCGTTCCAGGCGGATCTCACGCGCGTCATCACGTTTCAGCTCACGCGCGAGCAGAGCAATCGCACGTATCCGGAGATCGGCGTGGCCGACCCGCACCATCCAACGAGTCATCACGGCAACGATCCGGAAAAGGTGGCGAAGATTGCGAAGATCAACACGTTCCACGTGTCGCTGTTTGCGGAGTTCCTCCAGAGAATGCGGGCGACTCCCGATGGCGACGGCTCGCTCCTCGATCACACCGTTTATCTGTACGGAAGCGGCATGGGCAATCCCAGCCTGCACGATCACGAGAACCTTCCGATCCTTGTCGCGGGCGGTGCCGCGTCGGGCCTGAAGGGCGGCCGGCATCTCAAGTACGACAAGGGACTGCCGCTGGCCAACGTTCACCTGACGCTGCTCGATCGCGTCGGCGTCCACTTGGATTCGTTCGGTGACAGCAACGGCAAGGTCGAAGACCTCTTCGATCCCGTCGCGCTGTAAGGAACTTGCAGGAGACGCACATGCCTTGCCGAAGAATCAGTGGACTCGTGCTCCTGGTACTCGGGCTCTCCGTCGCAGCTCTGGGGGAGGAACGCGCGACGGTCGCCGACGCCGCGGAGCATCGCGACAAGGCGCGCGTCCGCGCCCTCCTCGAGACGCGAGTCGACGTGAACGCCGCCCAGATGGACGGAACGACCGCGCTGCACTGGGCTGCCTATCACGACGATGCGGAGACCGCTGGCTTGCTGGTGCGAGCGGGCGCCAACGTCAACGCCGTGAACCGCTACGGCGTGCCGCCGTTGTCGCTGGCGTGCTCGAACGGTAGCGGCAGCGTCGTGAAGCTGTTGCTGGCCGCCGGCGCCGATGCGAACGCCACGATGAAGAGCGGGGAGACCGTCCTCATGATGGCGGCGCGATCCGGAAATCTCGAGGCAGTGAACGCGCTCCTGACGCGCGGCGCCAGACACGACGCGCGTGAGCGCCGCGGGCAGACCGCCCTGATGTGGGCAGCGGCCGAGGGACACGCCGCCGTCGTCCGCGCACTGATCGACGCTGGAGCCGACATCAACGCAACGCTCGATTCCGGATTCACACCGTTCTTCTTTGCCGTGCGCGAAGGGCACATCGACGTGGTGCGCGCGTTTCTGAAGGCGGGTGTCGATGCGAACGCGACCGTGCAGCGCGGCGAAAGGGCGCCCGGAAGCCCCGCCCTGTACAAGCCGGTCGGCAAGGGCACGAGCCCGTTGCTGCTCGCGGTGCAGAACGGCCACTTCGAGCTCGCGATCGCGCTGGTCGACGCTGGCGCCGATCCAAACGATCGGCGGACAGGATTCACGCCGCTCCACACGCTCACCTGGGTACGAAAGCCGGATTCCAGCGACGTCAGCGAACCGCCGCCGATCGGGTCTGGCCGGATCACGAGCCTTCAGTTCGTGCGAGAGATCGTCAAGCGCGGCGCGAACGTCAATCTGCGTCTGGACGAACGCGCGCCGAAGGTCCCCAACACGTCCTCGCGCATCGCCACCGGTGGGGCGACGCCATTTCTCCTCGCCGCAGATCGCTCGGACGTTCCGTTGATGCGGCTGTTGCTGGAGTTGGGTGCCGATCCTCTGCTGCCAAACTTCAACAACACGACCCCGCTGATGCTTGCGGCCGGCCTCGAAACGACAGAGCCGCTTGAAGAAGCCGGCGAGGAACCCGAAGCGGTGGAAGCGGTGACGATGCTGCTCGACCTCGGCGCGGACGTCAACGCCGTGGACAACAACGGCGACACAGCCATGCACGGCGCCGCGTATAACAATTACCCGCTTGTCGTGAAACTGCTGGCAGACCGTGGAGCCGATCCGCGGATCTGGAAGCAACCGAACAAACAAGGTGTGACGCCGCTATTCGCGGCCGAAGGTCATATAGGGCGGCTCCCGAGGCCGGATCCGCCGACGATCGACGTGGTGACTCGTCTCATGCTGGCCGTGGGGCTGTCGACCGTTGGCGAGTGGCTGGCGATCAAGGATATTTACGAGAAGTCAGTCGAGCCACCGAAGCCAGTGAAGCGGGAGAAACCCTAACCCACCTGCCGCACGCGCTCGACGCGCAGCGGGACGATCATCCCGCCGCGCCGCCGCGCCGTTCCAGGCTCAAAACGTCAGTCGCACCCCGATCTGCCCCGTCCTCGTCGACGCCACGCTCGTAATCAACCCGAACGTCGGCGACGTGACGGTGGTGTTGGGATTGTTGTACTGCCGCCAGTCGAACACGTTGAACGACTCAAAGCGAATCTGAAGCTGCGTGTGGCCGGGCAGAGTGAATGCCTTTGCAATCGTCAGGTCCACGCGCCG
>QHWF01000412.1 GCA_003222455.1 Acidobacteriota bacterium | reverse complement strand
CGCACAAGTGATTCGGTTGCTGCTGCGCGCGAGTGAATCGGCGAGAAAGCGACCGGCCAAGTAACGCAGCAGCCAGCCCTACTCGACGACCTGAAGGACTTCGTCACACTTCACCGGCCACACGGCGAACTCCGCGCTAACGCCGGCCAGCCGACTCCGAATGGCTATCGGCTTGAAGTCGCCTGCGCGTGCAGCGTCGTCTTCGAACGGTGGGTTGTCCCCGACGATGCCGCGATCGACTTGGCGCTGCTCGCGCGATGGAATTTAAATCTTCGGTTATCCCACGCCTCTGCGAAGTCGGGCGACGTCGCCGAATAACGTTGTGCAGCAAGCCGTCCAGGCCTATGCTCGCCGCCCCTGGAGGTTGCCGTGCCGAAGTCGCTGGGCGAGATAGTACGCGACAAGCTCGACGCCAGCGCGCTGCCGCGTGAGGAGCCTGTGAAGCTCTGGGCCGGCAACGGGCGGGGAGAGCCGTGCACGGTCTGTGAGCAGCCCATCCTACGGTCCCAGGTGGAGTACGAGCCACAATACGCCGGCCGCGCGCCCATTCGGCTCCATATCGGATGCCACGGCCTGTGGCAGGCCGAACGTCGCCGGCGCGGCTATCTCCCGAACGACGACTGACGGGCGCCCAAGCAGTCCAACGCGCCGCCCAGCGCCGGCTTCGGCCCACCCCGCCGTGGACGCCACTTGTCAGCGAGGCCGGCGCTCGTAGTCGCGCTCGCCATTTGCCATGACATTGTCGCGAGAGTGATACTCAGCCTAGAGGTATCAGGCATCGCACCTACGTGTCTGATATGTACCGGGTCAATCGCTGGCACTGACCGTCACCAGCATCTGACTGGCGACTACCACAAGGCGTGCTTCGCGAGCGTCGCGTCAGCAGGTTTGCGTGTTGAGCGGTCGGAGACGGCGGGATCGTGCGCCCTATGCGGCGATGGGGTCGCCGCGGGTTCCGTCATTGTTCGGCCGGCGCAGCTCGCGGTGCATCTCGCCTGTTTCTTCATCCCGCTCCGAAACGGGCGGCGGTCTCTGGGCGCTGCCGCGCCGACACTGACGTTGAGCGAGCGCAGCGTCGCGCTGCGCCAGTGCGCGCGGATTGTGCGGCGCATGGCGCGATGCGCTCAGGAGCGAGCCCACGCCGTACGGCTACGCCATGCCGTGTTGGTTCCGATCATCTGCGACCCAGGCTGAGCATGGCGATGATACCCGCCGCGCTCGCGCGCCAACTGCTCATTGACGCAGCTGGCGACGCTCTGTGCGATGCCTGTCTCGCGCTCGCTTGCGGCACAAGCCTGACGGAAATGCATCAGATCACTCGCGATCTCGCCGCCGACAATCCAAGCATCCGCCGCGGTGCAGCGTGCGCGAGCTGCGGCCGCACGGTGCCGAGCATCTTCTATCAAACTGATCGGATCTGGGCGCCCCGAAATCTTTGCGACGATTCCTGGGGAATTTCGTGGCACGGCCACGAATTTGGTCCGCCGGGCTCGCCCGTATTTGAGCCCGATATTGGCCCGACTCCACGTTATTACGCCCGTTATTGGCGCGATGCGCAACGGCGCGCCGATCCGAGCGCTCCGCTGGAGCTTGGCGCCGACGTTGAGTCCGCCTTTCTTGAGGACATCACTATCTCTTCTGTCTGATCGTTTAACGGACGACAGGGCGGTCGGCCAGCTTGACGCCCTTCACGATCCTCCGCCCGCCGTGATGAACCGTCGGGCGATGGCGAGTTCTGGGCGATCGTGATCCGCGTCTTTCCAGAGCTCGAGGAACTGCGTGTACCTCGCCACAGCCGTTGACTTGTCGCCGAGGGCCTCCGCGGCGCGCGCGATCCCGTAGACGGCCATCGGCCGGCCTGGAGTACGCTTCAAAGCCTCAGCGAAGTGCTTTGCGGCCTCGGCGGGTCGTTTCAGCTCCATGAGCATCGTCCCGTAGAGCTCGTGCGCAGGAATGATCGGATACGGCGGCTGCGAGAGCGCCTCGATCGAGTCTTCGATCCCGACCGCATCGGTCATCATTGCGATGAGCCGCGGCTCGTCTCCGGCGCCCTGCGCGGCCGCGGCCTGAGCCTCTTTGGCCTGGAGAGTGATGATCGCCTGCGCGAGCGGGTGTTGTCTCGGTTCGCCGGCGAGTCGCTCCAGCTCATCCGCGGCAGTCTTTGCTGTCGCTAGATCACCGCGCTTGGCGGCTGCCATGGCGTCCAACTGGAGCTTCATCGCGCGAAAATCGCGTGAGGGGGCGACGAGAGGAACGGTCGCGACGGCTCTCCAATCCCCGGATTCGACCATGAATCGGGTGAGCATATCGAAGTAGCCGTACACCACCCGGTCGGGGAGAGCGTAAATCGTTCGTCCTCGGACGTGTCGCGCTTGCAGATCCGGCGTGTCCGGCGCCGTGGTCTTGTTCGACAACGCTCCATATTGCGCCTCGATGATACCCGTCACCCGCCGCGCATCCCGGAATCGTCCGAGCTGCAGGTACGCATACTGGAGGTAATTGAGTGCATGGAAGTCGCGGTACGCGCCGGACTCGCCGGCGCGCCTCACATCGGCTTCCGAGGTGCGCCAGGCGTTCTCGTTCGTTGTCGCGGCTTCCGCCCAATATCCCAGCCGAGTAAAGATGTGCGAGGGCATGTGCTGGGCGTGGGGGACCGCCGGCGCAGCCGCCGCGTACGCGCGCGCGGCTTTAAGCCCGTCGGTGGCATGGCCGGGATCGTCGTAGACATGAATCAGGTAGTGGAGGACACCCGGGTGCTGCGGATTCTTCGCGTAGACCTCCTCGAAGAGCTTTGCCGCGAGTCCCTGCTTCTCGAAGCCCTTGGTGCCTTCCTTGACGGTGGCCAGCAGCGCCAGTCCATAAAACAGTTTCGTCTCGTCATCTGGGTACGCCGCGTACGCAGTCGCCATCGCATCCACATAGGCCTGGTCTCGCGCCGACTTTGGGCCCGCCCCGCCGTCTTTGTAGAGGGCGGCAACCGCGGCGAGATACATTCTCTCGCGCGGAGATTTCCGCGGCGCGCGCATACCCTGTTGCACGAGTGCCCATGCCGTCGACTCGTCCGACCGGGTCGGCGGATCCCAGAATGGATGGTCATAGGTCTTCGCGGCGCCCCAGTACGCTATGGCGCAGTCCGGGTCGCGCTTCGCGACCTCCGTGAAGGCCTCAAGCGCGCGGGCGTACCAGAAGTTATGGAGCAGCGCCAGGGCTCGATCGAAGTCGGCCGAGACTTTGGGCGAGCACGAGGTGTCCATGTGCGCGTGCCCCAGGCCGGCGATCGGGCGTTCGGAGACGGGCGTGGACTGAGCGTAGAGCGCATGAGGTGCTAGGAACAGCACGAGCGCGCATGCCCCGATGAATATTCTCATTGGCCACCTCACATAGATCGCTTTATCCAGCCTTGGCTCGCTCGTGCCTAAGAAGTCGCGACAGCGCCACTCGGCGCGGCCCCGAGCTTGAGGAACTGGCGTCGGTTCATGACTTTCTCCTGCTACGCTGTCGCAGACTAGCCCGGCCGCTGACAGAACAGAAATACATAAGATGTGGCGTCGTTATAATCCGAGGTTATGGATCTCGAGGCGCGGTTGCGTGCGTTCGCCGCCGTTGCGCGGCGACGTTCGTTTTCCGCCGCCGCGCGCGAGCTGCGCATCAGTCAGCCGGCGGTGTCCAAACACGTCGCGGGCATCGAGCAGCGGCTGGGAGTGCGCTTGGTCGAGCGCCGGCCCCGGGGGGGCCAGCTGACGGCAGCGGGGGCGTTCCTTGCCGACTACGTCCTGCGCGCGGAGGCGCTGCTGGCGCAGGCGGCGCGAAGTATTACGGAGTTCCGCCAGCCGCCCACGGGAGCGCTGACGATCGCAGCGTCCGGTGTTCCCGCCACCTACCTCCTGCCGGAGGTCGCCATCGCGTTCCAGCGCGCGCATCCCGGCGTGCGGGTGAGCATCGTGTCGGCGCCGTCGGCGCAGACAATGGAGGCGCTACGCGGGCACCGCGCCGAGTTCGGCGTGGTTGGTGGGTTCGCGGCGGCGCCGGAGATCGAGGCGGAGCCACTGGTCGAGGAGGAGATCGTGGTGGTGGGTCCGCCGCAGTGGGCCGGGCGCCGCCTGTCGAGGCGAGACGCGGAAGCGGCGACTTGGATCGTGCCGCGCGAGGGTGCCGCGTTCCGGGCTGCGGTGGAAGCCGCGTGGGCCGACCTAGGGATCACCCCTGCCCAGCGGCTCGAGCTGCCGACGGTGGAGGGCGTGAAGCTGGCGGTGGCTCGCGGCGACGGCGTGGCGGGGTTCAGCCGGCTCTCGGTAGAAGCGGAGCTCCGCCGGGGCTCGCTCGCGCTGCTGCGGCTTCGCGGATGGAACGTTCACCGGACGATCTCGATTGTCCGTCCCAGGGACGGCGTGCTCACACCGTCCGCACGCGAGTTCGTGGCGATGCTGCGGGCGCGCTGGGGCCAGGCGCCGGCGCGCCCGCGTGCCCCTCGTCGCCGAATCAGAGGGCGTCAGTGAGCTGTTTCCAAATCAATCGGTCAAATACGGGGTAATTACTGGGACCGACCAAAAATACGGGTGTAAATACGGATGACAGCAGTCAGGGACATCAGTCCCCGCGCCCGAATTTCGTGGCGTCGTGCCACGAAATTCCTGTGGAGGACCCGGCGCTGCTCTTCGTATTTACACCCGTATTTGCTGGTCGCTTCCTGTAATTCCCCAGTAAGACCGTGCTTTTTATGCCGGTGTCTGGGACGTCGTCGGAGGGCACTGTGAAGCAGGCGAAACGCCCACGGACACGCTGACGCGTGAGCTTTATGAAGAGCTCGGCATTAGACCGCTCCACTGTAAGG
>QHWF01000411.1 GCA_003222455.1 Acidobacteriota bacterium | reverse complement strand
GGGGCTGCAACAAACGCCATCATCGACGGCGGCGTCGGCAGGATGTCGGCCGCCATCAACGGGATGATGACCACAGCGCCGATGATCACCGTATGGACGATGATCGACAGCGGGACCGTGTACCACTTCTGGCTACCGACTGTAATGGACGGCTTGACGACGTCGCCGAACATGTCACGTGGCACGGTAAAACTCCTCCTCCATGGTGCAGGAACGTCAACAGCGCAAAAGGCGCCCGATTATAGTCGTGTCAAAAACGGAGAGTCAACGCGCTTTCAAGGACTTAGACACCGGCATTCCTCAAATGGGCCAACGATTTCCGCGCTCAACCCGGCCATTGAAAAAAGAGTTTCCACGCGCATCAGGCCACGGTCCCGCCGATGCGCATCGCGTAAAACGACCGCCAGACGAAGATCATCGAGATGACGAAAAATGCGGCCGCCAGCGTATGGCTCAAGACCGGCCCGGCATCGATCGCCAGCCGGACCGCCAGCTGGACCGCCAGCAATCCGAACAGCGTCGTGAACTTAATGACAGGGTTCATCGCCACTGAAGATGTGTCCTTGAAGGGATCGCCCACGGTATCGCCTACCACAGTGGCTGCGTGCAAAGGCGTGCCCTTCGCTTTCAATTCGACCTCGACAATTTTTTTGGCATTGTCCCAGGCGCCACCGGCATTCGCCATGAAGATGGCCTGAAACAACCCGAATAACGCGATCGACACGAGATAGCCGATGAAAAAGAACGGCTCGTAGAACGAGAACGCCAGAGTTGAGAAGAAGACGGTCAGAAAGATGTTGAACATGCCGCGCTGGGCGTATTTTGTGCAGATTTCGACCACCTTTTTGCTGTCCGCCACTGAGGCCTTTTCCACGCCGTCCAGCCGGATGTTCGCCTTGATGAACTCCACGGCTCGGTAGGCTCCGGTCGTGACCGCCTGAGCCGACGCGCCCGTGAACCAATAGATCACCGCCCCCCCGGTGATCAGCCCCAGCAGAAACGGCGGGTGAATCAGCGACAGCTTGTCGAGGTTGTCGTGCAACCCATGCGTCAACGCCACGATGATCGAAAAGATCATGGTCGTGGCGCCGACCACCGCCGTCCCGATCAGGACCGGCTTCGCGGTGGCCTTGAACGTATTCCCGGCGCCGTCATTTTCTTCGAGCAGCTCTTTGGCCCGATCGAAGCGGACGTCGAACCCGTGCTCCCGCTTCAGGGATTCCCTCACCCCGGGCACATGCTCGATGACGGAAAGCTCAAAAATCGACTGCGCGTTGTCCGTGACCGGGCCATACGAGTCGACGGCAATCGTGACCGGCCCCATCCCCAGAAACCCGAACGCGACGAGACCGAAGGCGAACACGGACGGCGCGATCATCAGCGTGCCGAGGCCGAACAAGCTCACATAGTACGCAATCGTCATGAGGCCGACGATGCTGAGTCCCAGCCAGTAGGCGCTGAAGTTGCCCGCGACGAATCCCGACAGGATGTTGAGCGAGGCGCCGCCCTCGCGTGACGAGGTGACCACCTCCTTCACGTGGGCCGATTCGACGGACGTGAAGACCTTGACGAATTCCGGGATGATCGCGCCGGCGAGCGTCCCGCATGTGATCACGGTCGAGAGCTTCCACCACAGGGAGCCGTCACCCAGATCGAAGACCAGCCCATACGACACGACATAGGTGATCGCCACCGAGATTACCGACGTCAGCCACACGAGCGACGTCAGCGGCGCCTCGAAGTTCATCCGGTCGACATTCGCGTAGCGTCCTCTGGCGATGGTTTCGTTGACAAAGTACGACAAGCCGCTCGCGACGATCATCATGATGCGCATCGCGAAAATCCAGACGAGCAGCTGCACCTGCACGCGCGGCTCGCGGACCGCTTCGAGAATGAACGTGATGAGCGCGACGCCGGTGACGCCGTAGGTCTCGAACCCGTCGGCGCTCGGGCCGACCGAGTCGCCCGCGTTGTCGCCCGTGCAGTCGGCGATCACGCCCGGATTGCGCGCATCGTCTTCCTTGATGTTGAAGACGATCTTCATCAGATCCGATCCGATGTCGGCAATCTTGGTGAAGATGCCGCCGGCAATGCGAAGCGCGGCCGCCCCGAGCGATTCGCCGATCGCGAACCCGATGAAGCACGGGCCGGCCAGCTGGCCGGGGATGAACAGCAGAATGCACAGCATCATGAACAGCTCGACGCTGATCAGGAGCATCCCGATGCTCATGCCGGCCCGCAGCGGAATCGCGTAAATCGGGTACGGCTTGCCGCGGAGGCTGGCGAAGGCCGCGCGCGAATTCGCGAACGTGTTCACGCGGATGCCGAACCACGCGACGCCGTAGCTGCCGCCGATGCCGATGAGGCTGAACAACAGGATGATGATGACGCGCACCGCGTCGAAGTGACTGAGCACTCCGAAGTAGAACACCATGATCACGCCGATGAACACTTCGAGGAGCAGGATGAACTTGCCCTGGGTGATGAGATAGGTCTTGCACGTCTCGTAGATCAGCTCCGAGACGTCGCGCATCGACGCGTGGACCGGCAGGTTCTTCAGCTGCGAGAACACGAACAGCCCGAAGGTGAGCCCGAGGGCACAGATGAGCAGGCCCCCGGTCAACAGCGTGCGCCCGTTCACGCCGCGGAACTCCACTTTGGAGAGATCCGGCAGCACCAGGTTCGCCTCGCCTACGGCAGCCGGCGACGCCGCCGGCTCCGCCCCGGCCGGCGGCTGTGCTGCACAGGCGGGACGCGGCGCCGCGGCCAGCGCGACGAGCAACAGCAGAATCGGAACGACCAGTCGTCCCACAGAGGTCTGAATGGTCACGATCGTGCCACCTCGCACAAAACGGCGATTATATGCGGACCTTGGGCGGCAGCGCCATGCCGCCCGTCAGGAAAATCCTGATGCCGTCCTCGACGGAGATGTCCGGAAACATCGCCCGATCGCGCGCGCAGATCACGACGTCGCCGAGATAGAGATGATTGGTCGGCACGAACACCGCGATCAGCGCTTCGGGCCCCTGGCCGCGATCGACCGTGAACTCGCGCGTCAGAAACCCGAGCGCATAGCCCTTGCGCGCGTCTTCGATCATCACGACGCGTTTGAATCCCGATTCGTTGTCCGGTGAGAACGCCGCAATGAGCTGCCGCACGGGCGCATAAATCGTCCGGAACACCGGCACGCGCAGCAGCCAGCCTTCCGTGCGCTGCAGAATCCGTCTGCCGATGACGTTGCGCGCGAACGCGCCCACGAGCACGATGGCCATCGCGGTGGAGAGAATGCCTAGGCCCGCAATCCTGTGGCCGATCAACCGATCGTAGAACGGCGTCGTCAGTCCATCGACGACGTCGAAGATCTTGATGAACGCCGCGACGCTGATCACCAGCGGCACGGTGACGAAGAACCCGGTGATGAAGCTGCGGCGCAGCCAGGGCATCACGGCGCTACACCGCCCCGAGGGAGTGTCCAGCCGGCGACGAGCGCGGCAAGGAGCACGATGCCGAGAACGATCCGATACCAGGCGAACGGCGCGAATCCCGATCGGCGGACGAAATTCACGAACGGCTTGACGATGGCGGCCGACGCGAGGAACGCCATGACGAACCCGACGGCGATTTCACCGGCCCGCTCCGGGCCGAGGTGATGCCGCACTTCGAGCAGTTGATGGGCAAACGCCGCCGTCATCGTCGGGATCGCGAGAAAGAACGAGAACTCGGCCGCCGCCGGACGATCCAGTCCCATCACCAGGCCGCCGACGATGGTGGCGCCGGACCGCGACACGCCGGGGATGAGCGCCAGCGTCTGAAAGATCCCGACCGCCAGCGCGCGCGCGATCGGCACGCGATCCATCTGAAACACGGCCGGCTTCGGTCGCAGCCGCTCCACCATCAGCATCACGAGGCCGCCGACGATGAACGCCGCGGCAATCGCGCGAAAACTGCTGTACAACACGCCTTTCACGAAATCCGATAGCAACCCGCCGGCCACCAACGCGGGGATCACCGCGACGATGATCGCGAGCGCGAAGGCGCGCGACTCCGCCTTCGACGGCAGGCCCGCAACGATCTCGAGAATCTTGACGCGATACAACCACACCACGGCCAGGATCGAGCCGCCGTCCGGATCGTCGAAGCCAATCAGCTTCTCACTGATCAGCAGGTGCGCGGTCGACGAGACGGGCAGAAACTCGGTGAGGCCCTGGACGATGCCGAGGAACGCAGCCTGGAGTGCGTGGGACATGGAATCAACTCTCAAGGCTCAAGTCTCAACTCTCACGATGAGACCCGAGCCTGAGAGTTGAGAGTTGAGAGTTGAGAGTTTTACGACGCTCTGACCTTGCGCTGCGGCTTCTGCCGGCGCGCCGGCTGCTGCGGCGCCGCGACCGTCGAGGTCGCGGGCGCGTGCGCGGCCGCGCGGGTCGGACCGGTGCCGCGCCAGAAGCTCACGATCGCGGCCGCGATGAACACGCTCGAGTACGTGCCGGTGATGATGCCGACGACCATCGTGAAGGCGAACCCCTTCAGGACCTCGCCGCCGAAGAAGAACAGGGCGAGCGCGGTGAGGAGCGCCGTGCCCGACGTGATCACGGTCCGGCCCAGCGTCTGGTTCACCGAGACGTTGATCACGTGGTGCAGGGAATCGCGCCGCATCGAGCGGAGGTTCTCGCGGATCCGGTCGAAAATGACGATCGTGTCGTTCGTCGAATAGCCGCTCATCGTCAGGATCGCGGCGATGACGTTCAGCGTCAAGTCGTACTGGAAGAAGGCCAGGAACGCGATGGTAATCAGCAGATCGTGAATCGTCGCCACCACGGCGCCGACGCCGAAGCTGAATTGGAACCGGAGCGCGAGATACAGCAGAATGCCGCCAAGCGACAGAACCGTCGCCAAGAGCCCCTTCGTCGTCAGCTCGCGTCCGACCGTTGGACTGACGATCTCCGCCGCCTGGCGCTTGAAGCTGCTGAGACTACCCTTGCGGAGCGCCTCTTCGATCTGTTGCGCGGTCGTGCTCAGCGACGTGCCCGCTTCGGCACCCACATGCGGCACGTGGATCATCACCTGACGCTGGGACGGATCGCCGTAGGCCTGCACCATGGCGTTCTGACCGCCGCCCGGGAAAAAGCGATCCAGCACCGACCGTACCTGCTGCACCGACGTCGGCTGCTCGAATTGTTCGACGACGACGGTGCCGCCGGCGAATTCCACCCCGCGCGGGATGCCCTTCGTCGCGATCGTGATGAGGCCCGCGATGATGATGATCCACGACAGCGCAATCGCGTGGAAGCGCCACCGCAGGAAATCGTACGTGGTGTTCTTGAAGATGTGCATAACAAACTCATGGCGGGGCGGCTCGCGAGCCGCCCCTACCTGCCTCTCGGCTCCGGGCTCTCGGCTCTCAGCCTTCGGCCCGCAGCCCTAGATACTGAGCGTCGCGACCTGATGCCGTCGCCCGAGCGCGACTTCGAACAACGTCTTCGACACGAAGATCGACGTGAACAGGTTCGAAATCAGACCGATGAACAGCGTGACCGCGAAGCCACGAATCGGACCGGTGCCGAAATTGAACAGGCACACGCACGAGATCAGCGCGGCCACGTGCGTGTCCACGAGGGTCCAGAACACGCGGGCGAAGCCGGCGTTGATCGAGGCCCGCACGCCCCGCTGCGCCTCGAGCTCCTCTTTGATCCGCTCGAAGATCAGCACGTTCGAATCGACGCCGATGCCCATCGTGAGCACGAATCCGGCAATGCCCGGCAGCGTCATCACCGCGCCCACGTAGGCCATCAGCCCGAGCAGGATGACCAGATTGAAAATGAGCGCCACCACGGCGTTCACGCCCGACAGCCGGTAGTACACCAGCATGAAGGCGATTACGAGGAGCAGCCCGACGATCGACGCCGTGACGCCAGACCGGATGGCGTCGGCTCCCAGGCTTGGTCCGATCGTTTGTTCTCTGAGATACGTCAGTTGGGCCGGCAGCGCGCCCGATCGAAGCACGAGCGACAGGTTCTGGACTTCTTCGTTCGTGAAGCTTCCGGTGATGCGTCCTTCGCTGTTGATCCGCGATTCGATCCGGGGCGCGGACTGCACCCGGCCATCCAGGATGATCGCGAGCGAACGGCCGACGTTTTCGCCGGTGACCTTGCCGAACTTCCGGCCGCCCTCGTTGTTGAGCGAGAAGCTCACCGCCGGCTGGTTGTTCTCGTCCACCGACGGCCGCGCGTTGCGCAAATCCCGTCCGGTGACCGCCGCCAGCTTTTTCACCAGGTAGTACACCGTGCCGGAGTCGCCGGGAGCGCCGCTCCCGCCGGGCAGAATGTCCGTGCCCTGCGGGACCTGGCCGTTGGTCATCAACGCCTCTTTGGTGGACGCCGGGCCCTGCTCGACGATTTTCAGCTCGAGGAGACCGGGCGACCCCATGATCCTCCTGCGAGATGCTCGGCTCGGTGACGCCCAGCTCGTTCACGCGCCGTTCAATCGTCTGGCGCGCCTGCACCACGGCTTCGTCCCGGAGATTCGCCTGGATGTTCGGCCGCATCGAGAACGTGTGGACGCCGGCGCCGCTGGCGCTGCGATCGAAGTTGGTCTGGATTTCCGTGGCCGCCTGACGGAACGCCGCGTCCTGCGGGGGAGGCACCCCTTCGACGCGGAATTGCGTCGGACTCACGGAATCGATCTTCGACACCAGAATGTTGCGTGTCTGCAGCTCCGCGCGCAGCCGCTCCATTTCGGTTTCGGTCTCGATGCGCAGGGCATCGTCGGTCTGGACGCGGAGGACGAGGTGTACGCCGCCTTTGAGATCGAGCCCGAGCTTGAGCTGCTTCTCCTGCAGCCAACCGGGTGACGGCAGGTGCTTCCACGCCGCCAGGATCGGGTACACACCGACCAGGGTGAAGATGATCAGAATCGAAACGATCGTGATGATTTTCCAGCGAAGGTTCTGCATAACTATCCTGGCGGTCCCGGGATTACCACAGAGGACGCGGAGGCAATCGAATTAGGAATTCGGAATCTGGAATTCGGAATTCGTGAAATCCAGCCCTAATTCCAAATTCCAAATTCTGAATTCCAAATTCCCGACTCCCGTCCTCCGTGGTGGAGTTTTCATTTCTCGGATGTGCTCCTAGGCTCCACCCGTTTCGACAACGGGCGGCTGACCCTGATACCCGCCGATAGCCGTCTTGGCGACCTCGATTCGGACCTTCTCGGCGATCTGCAGCTGCACCTTCTGCTCGTCAACCTTCATGATCTGCCCGTAGATCCCCCCGGTGGTGATCACGCGGTCGTTCACCTTCAGGCTGTCGAGGAAAGCCTGTACCTTCTGCTGTTTCCGCTTCATCGGCAGCAGGATGATGAAATAGAAGATGCCGAGGACGAGAACGAACGGTACGAGCTGCAGCCAGGGACTTCCGCCATCGGGCGATGCACCCAGCGCAAACACGGACGCGGTCGGCAACATATCCTATTGTCTCGCAGGCGCCCGATTCGCCGCGCGCCGATCGCGCGCATGCGCTGCGCCCGCGAACGCCAGTCCAGCAGCCACCTCGAAAGGAGTCCATCCGCCTCTGGTGCGCGCGACGTCCCCCGTGACTGCGTTGATCCTCCCTCAGATATTCTCGGCAGGTTCGGGCCAGACCGACACGCCAGCCACGCCGGCGTCTGTCACCGGCCGTTATTCGTGCGGCTGGCCTGTCAAGCTCTGGTGAAACGCTGCCCTGAAACTTTCGAATCGCCCAAACACTACACTTTCTCTAATCCTCCGCAGGGTGTCAAGGTAAAAGTGTAAGTTATGCAACGTGTTAAGGGTAGACGCGTTGATCTCGCCAGCCAGAAACAGGTGCCTCAGGTAGGCTCGCGAGCAGGTGCGGCAGGTAGAGCACGCACACGCGGGATCGGGAGGCCGATCGTCTTCGGCGTAACGGGCATTCTTGATGTTGATGCGCCCGAGACTGGTGAACAGTTGACCGTTGCGCGCATTCCGCGTCGGCAGCACACAGTCGAAGAGGTCGATCCCACGAGCCACCGACTCGACCAGATCGGCCGGCGTTCCGACGCCCATCAGATAACGAGGTCGACCATCCGGGAGTAACGGTGCGGTGCTCGACAGGATCGCGTACATGAGATCGATCGGTTCCCCCACCCCGAGGCCGCCGATGGCGTAGCCCTCGAACCCGATGCCGACCGTCGCCCGAACACTTTCCTCGCGAAGCTCAGGGAAGACGCTTCCCTGGATGATCCCGAACTGTGCCTGTGCCGGGTTGGTCACGATGACGCTGCCGGCGCGACCGTCGCGGATCGTCAGAAATCGATCGCGAGCCCGCCGGGCCCAGCCGAGCGTCCGCTCCATCGATCGACGCGCGGAGGTCGAATCCGCTGGATGGGCGAGACACTCGTCGAGCGCCATCGCAATGTCAGCGCCGAGCTGCGCCTGGATATCCGTGGCCTTCTCGGGCGTGAGCAGGTGGGCCGAACCGTCGAGATGCGATTGAAAATGCGCGCCCTGCTCATCGATTCTGCACCGCGCCGCGAGACTGAACACCTGATATCCGCCGCTGTCGGTCAGGATTGGTTTCGACCAGCCGATAAAGCGGTGAAGGCCGCCGCGCCGCGCAATCAGATCGTCTCCCGGCCGCAAGTACAGATGGTACGTGTTGCTCAGCAGGATCTCGGCGCCGACCGATTCGAGATCCCGGTGCGTGATCGCTTTCACGGCGCCCTGCGTGCCGACCGGCATGAACGCCGGCGTCGCGACTTCTCCATGCGCCGTCGTCATCATGCCGCAGCGTGCGCAGCCATCGCGGTGCGTCACGCGAAATCCGAAGCGTGTCATCGTCAGGAGAACAGTTTACAATTGTGTCCCTTGGTGATTCTTTACCGTGAAAAAGCTGCGCGTTGGCGTCATCTACGGCGGTCGCTCCGGCGAACATGAAGTCTCGCTCGCCTCGGCCGCGGCGGTGTTCCAGAATCTGGATCCGGAGCGCTACGAACCGGTGCCGATTCGGATCGAAAAGGATGGCCGCTGGATCCTGTCGGACCGCGCGCCGAGCCTCGTCTCGGCCGCGGAAGTCATTCACAGCGCCGCCGCGAAACTGGATCCGCCGAGCGGGTCGCGCGAAGCCCATCTCGTCGCGCATCCCGGCAACGACACCTTGATGACGATCGACCGTCACCAGGCGCAACCCGTGGTCTCGGGCCTGGGGCTCGACGTCGTGTTCCCGGTACTGCACGGGCCGTACGGCGAGGACGGCACCGTGCAGGGCCTGCTCGAGCTCGCGAACGTCCCCTATGTCGGCGCCGGCGTCCTGGCCTCCGCCGTCGGCATGGACAAGGCGACGATGAAACTGGTGTTCACGGCCAAGGGGTTGCCGGTCGGCGATTACGAAGTCGTGCTCAAGCGGGACTGGCAGCGCGACGAACGTGCGGTGATGAACGCCGTCGTCAACCGGCTGGGATTCCCCATGTTCGTGAAGCCGGCCAATCTCGGATCGAGCGTGGGCATCTCCAAGGCGCGGCACGCGACGGAGCTGCGCGCCGCGATCGATCTCGCCGCCGGGTTCGATCGTAAGGTCGTGATCGAGGCCGCGATTCCACAGGCCCGCGAGATCGAGTGCGCGGTGCTCGGCAACGACGAGCCGGAGGCGTCGGTCCCCGGTGAGATCATCCCCGGGCGCGAGTTCTACGATTACGAGGCGAAGTATCTCGACGACAGCTCGCAAACGCTCATCCCGGCCCCGCTCACCGAAGCGCAGACGGTCGAAGTCCGAACGCTCGCGATCCGCGCCTTCAAGGCCGTCGACTGCTCGGGCATGGCGCGCGTCGATTTCCTGCTCGCCGGCGACAGCGGCGTGTTGTTCGTGAACGAGGTGAATACGATTCCGGGCTTCACGACGATCAGCATGTATTCGAAGATGTGGGCCGCGAGTGGTCTGCCGTATCCGAAGCTGGTCGATCGGCTCATCGCCCTCGCACTCGATCGTCACGCCGAGAAGCAACAGCTCAGAACGAGCATGTGATCGCCTGCAAACATTTTTTTGACAATTCCGGGTCGATTGTGCTTGACACCGCCGTGGTACGATCCGTAATCTACATCTGGTATGAGGGCAGGCAACTCAGGCCAGCCCTTGTGAGCTCGTCAAGCTCGTCAAGCTCGTCGACCTTGATTGGGTTTCGAGCGTTGCTCAGGCGGTCACGCCAGAGCCCAATGCGCGGGGCGGCGATCTCGGGTGCGCGTGCCAGGCGGCAGCCACCGGGCGAGGTCGTCGGCACTCTCGCAAACACACCCACATGAAGGGGGGGATAAGAGACAATGGCGAAGAAAGCCAAGGGCGGGAAGAAGAAGGCCGGCAAGAAACGGTAAGCTGACCTCGCCCGT
>QHWF01000410.1 GCA_003222455.1 Acidobacteriota bacterium | reverse complement strand
GGGATGATTCGCGCTTCGTGAATCATCTCGTAGTGAATCACCACATAGCCTGGCGTCTGGACGATCTGGTACGCGTTGTTGTAGCCCGCAGGAAACATGCCACCCGGCGCGCCGCGCGTGATGCAGCGATCCCACACGCTCATGAACTCGTACGAATCGCCTTCGTGCGCGCTGGTATAGTTGCGCGCCGCCTCGGCTTCGGGACGGAGCGGCACGCGGCCGTCGGGCGGTTCGATGACGAGAGACGTGCGCCGCGTCGACACCACGCGATCGCCGGAATCGAACCAGAACTGGTTGTAACTGCCGACGTCGCCCGGACGCGGCGGACCGTCTTCCTCGCGGCGGGTCGCCGCCTGCCGCTCGAACGCCTCGGCCTCCGCTTCGGTCAGAAATGCCTTGTCACGCAGGTTCGCCGGCCGTTCGAACGGCGTGATCGTGGCGTTGGTCCAGATGCCCTGCACGTCGGGCTGACCGTCGGGCGTCCGCGGTGGAGTCCATCTGCCCGGCGTGCGTTTCGATTGGGCAGCGACACTCGCTCCGATGAAAGCGGTGGCCACCAAGAGGGTAAGCGCGACATTTCGGCGCATCGGTCCTTCCAGATCGCGGAGCATACAATAGCATGACGATTTCCCGGCGAGATAGTCGGCACCAGGAGCGTGTCCGACTACCTGACGCCACCGTAGAACGCAAAGGCCGCGAAGGCCGCGAAGAAAACGCTGTGTTTTTTGCGTCCTTTCCGGCCTCTGCGTTTAATCGTGAGATTCGCTCTAGCCGACGCCGCCACACGGCACGACATTCAACGCAGAAACCGCAGAACTCGCAGAACAACACCGGGTTTTCTCTGCGGGTTCCGCGAGTTCTGCGTTGATCGTCGTAGCTTGCAGCCCGTGGTGAGGAATCGGAAGACAATGACCCAGGTGCCTCCGGTGCTGCGCAAAACATCAATGGTCGTGGTGGTTGACTACGATCCGGCGTGGCCCGACCGATTCGAGCAGTTGCGTGCGCGCATCTGGCCCGCAGTTGCCGATGTGGCGCTCGGAATAGAGCATGTCGGCAGTACGGCGGTGCCTGGACTCGCCGCCAAACCGATCATCGACATGACAGTCGTGGTACTGTCCCGACCGGACGTGACAGTGACGATCGATCGGCTGGCGACGGTCGGCTATCGTCATCGTGGCAATCTCGGCATCGAGGATCGAGAGGCGTTCGATCACGCCGAAGGACTACCGGCGCACAACCTGTATGTATGCCCGCAGGAGACTCTCGGGGTGATCAACCAGCTTGCCGTGCGCGATCATCTTCGAGCGCATCCCGAGAAAGCGGTGGCGTACGGCCAACTCAAGAAAAGGCTCGCGCGCGAGTTCACCGACGACATCGATCGCTACGTGTACGGAAAGACTGATTTCGTGCTCGGCATCCTGCGCGCCGCCGGTCTGACGCCGGAGCAGCTCGCGGCGATCGAACGGGTGAATCGGAGCCCGTAGGGAAGGTCACGAACAACGCAGAGGTCGCAAAGGACGCAAAGTAAGACGGCAGCGGGCTACTTGTGCCCGGCCGCGCATGCGTGAGGATCGTCCCGACGCATCCGATACAGAAATTATTGGCGCCCGGCGGCTGCTGCACGAGGAAGCTTCAGAAAGGTTCGCATGCGATCCAGCTCCGCTTCGAGCTCGGGCTTGAAGGCGCGATCGCGCGGTGGGCGCGAGTCGACATAGCCGAACTCCGACCTCAGCTCACCGTTCTTCACGGACAGGTTGCCCCAGCCGATCACGCGGTCGCGCCATAGCAGCGGCAGCGCGTAATAGCCACGCTGGCGTTTGCGCGCCGGTGTGTAGGCTTCGAACCGATATCGCCAGCCCCACAACACCTCGAAGCGGGCACGGTCTCGCACCACCGGGTCGAAGGGAGTCAGCAGGCGCACGGTCTCCTGCGCCGGGTGGCGGGCCGAGTCTTCGTCCGCCGGCCAATACCAGTCGACGCCGTCGACGCGCGCCTGCGAAAGCCGCTGTTTCGCCCGCTGCAGGGCACCCGGCAACTCGCCGCGCCACTGCGGCACGGCAAAACGCAGCTCGCGGACGAACGACGCGAGGCTCGCACCGGGCAGCGGCGCGTAAATGCCGACGACCACATCGACCAGCCGGTCGATCCGCGCGCGGCGCGCAGCGGCATCGGTCGGCGCGGAGCCGTGCTCGTGGGCGCTGTAGATGCGGATGCCGGCGTCGCGCCGCACCACACGCAGCATGCCGCGGTAATGCATCGCCTCGAGCAGATGGGTCGTGGCGTTCGACGAGCCGCCCCAGTAGTTCGTCACCGTGCCGTGCGAGAAATGGTCGTCGACCTCGCGCGGGTGCACGGCGCCGCGCTCGCGCACGAACTCGAGCAGGAGCTGCGCCCGCTTCTTGCGTGCCGCCGGCCAGGATCCGCGACTTTCAGCGGGAACGCGGGTGTCCGAGCGCGGATGCATCAGTGCCTGGACGGCCCTCGTGACGAAGCCGTAGGAGACGAAGAAGTCCTCTTCGACGTCGACCATCGCGTAGCGGCGTTCGAGGTCGCCGGCACGGTAGTCCTTGACGCGATGGCGCAGCGTGAGGTCCTGCGCGCGTGCCGGCGCCCGGATCGGATCGGCCTGCACGAAGCCCAGCCTGTGGAGGGCGCGCTCGAGCGTCGTGGGCGGGAAGAGGCTCCGGGCGACGGCGAAACGCCGCAGATCGGCGAGCGTGATCATAGTCGCCGAGCGCCTACCACGGAGGACGCAGAGGACGCGGAGGGCTGGTGGAAAACTATCGGACACGCTCCTCTGGCAGTGCTCAAGAGTGCTGATCGGCCCAGACGAACGGCGTCTTCTTGTTCGACTGCAGCATGTCGCCGGGAGGCGCCACTTGCAGGTCCTCGAAGCCACTCAACGTCTTGTGAATCGCCGGTTCGGCTCCCTGGATGTGGCCTTCACGGTCAAGGGTCAACCGGGCAACCGCGTGCTCGAGCAGATAAAGATTGCCGTCGGAGTTCATCGTCGCGACGCGGATCCCGAGGAAGGTTCCGCTTTGCGACGCGAGGAAGCTGTGCTCGGCGGCAGCCGCATTCAACATCGCCGACAGCGTGACGACCTCCACCCCGCCCGCTTTCACGGTCAGCGGCGTTCTTGGCGCCGTCACTGGGATGTTCGGATGAACTCTGTCGATCAACGGAACCCACGCCGCCTGCGGTTTGTGATCAGCGTTCCAGAGCGCAGGCTCCACACGCAACACCGCCGCGTCTCGATTCCCTCCATTCGAGAAGGCGATGCTCATATAGAGCTCGCCCAGGTTCGTGACATAGGACACTTCGGTCACGGTCACCTGCAGATCCTGCTTTGTGTAAATGTAGCTGCGATAGAAGCCCAGACCAGAGATGGCGAGCGCCATCAGCGCCAGCACAGTACTCGGCTCTATTTGAGGTCGCCACGTTCTCGTCGGCTCACGGTCGTTCGCAGTCATGCGCGGTACCCAGGTAAACGGAGGAGACTCTAGTCCACAATTATCTCAGTAGCTCCGTTTCTCTGTGTGATCCCGTCAGGTCGGCGACACCACGTTCGCGTCGAGCACGCCGCGGGCCGAATCCGGCCGCGCGGGAACTCGAAAGCGTGCGCCGCCGCCCCGATCCGGCGGCGTGCCTGTCTGCTCCGCGTAGTAGTCGATCGTCTGACGATTCCGCGCCGTCGTCTTGCCCGGAGACGTGAACGGCGGATCGGTGCGCCCAAATCCAGTTCGTTGAAACGTGGTGCTCGTCCTCCACAACATCGGACCGCCACCAATCATGGCGACCGGCCGCACGCGTCCCGTCGATCGCATCCGAAGCCCGACCAACGTCATGATCGGAATATCGCGGTGACGGTAGGTCACGACGTACCCAGCAGATCCCGGGTGGCGAGCCTGCACACCAGACGACGCAGGTAGTTCGATGGCGACGTCGAGCCGGACCCGTTGCGCCGCCGTCACAGAAACGTCTCCCGACAACGCGGCA
>QHWF01000409.1:259-4908 GCA_003222455.1 Acidobacteriota bacterium | reverse complement strand
CGATGGCGACGCGTTCATTGTCTTTCCCGCCCGTCGCGCGATGGCCGCCGGCGACATGTTCGCGTGGAAGATGGCGCCGCTCATCGATCCCATGGCGGGCGGCAGCGTGTTGGCGCTGCCCGATACGCTCGAGAAGGCCGCAAACGGAATCCCGAACGTCGACACCGTGATCGAAGGCCACGGCGACGTCAACACCTGGGAGGGATTCCGCGACTACGTGCAGTTCAATCGCGCGCTGGTCGACGCCGCGAAGGCCCGGATGGGGCAGAGGAACGCGGAGGAGATCGCCGCCGGGCTGAGGCCGAAATTCCCCGTCTTCACGAAGGAGGAACTGCTGACGGACATGGAGTACGGCGGCACGCCGTTGTCGCGCGCCGTGATCAACGTGAACGTCGCGTTCCAGGAGTTGGCCCGCCTTCGCTGAAGCTACGGCGCGCCAGGGAAGCGCTGAGGGCCCGTTTCAAAATAGACGGGGCTCTCTGAGACTTGAGCCTGACCGGCCATCGGTATCGATGAGGTGCGCCCACGGTGCGCGTCGAGTTGTGCCGGAGGATCGGCGCAAAAATACCGCGAGCCCGGGCAATGTCAAGGACGATTCGTCGCCGTCTCTTCGCCTCGGGCCGCAGCGGACAGGACCCTGGATCCTGAACGTTCGATACCAGCCATCGCAACCGCCCGCCCGTTTCGGATTGGGCATTGGAAAAGTTCCCCACTGAGAAATCCGATGCCCATGGTCCGCTCGTAGTCTGATTCGAGTCCACAGAACACATTCACCAGGGTAGGTCGTTGTCGTTGCCGCGGCAGTGCGTGATGCCGCGGAAAAGGAGCCGGCTCCCGGCTCCTCGGTCTCGGCGATCAGTCACAGCTGAGACCCGAAGCCGAAGCGGTAAGCCGGCGAGCAGGAGGTGTCTGCATGGAGAAGGAGAGGGCTATGAGGCGATTGACAAAAGGGTTGATTGCCGCCGCGTTGCTCGCGGCGGCCGGCATCACGGTAAACGGGTCGAGCCACAGGGAGGCGCTCGCGATTCTCAACGAGCCCTGCGCCGACAACACCGATACGTACGCCTGGGTGTCGAACGGCTTGCACGACAAGTTGTATCTCATCATGGACTTCTACCCGTTGCACGAGCCCGGGCAGGGCAATCAGGGCCTGCGCGCGTGCGACGGGTACCGCTACGAGTTCCACATCGGGAAGGGCGCCAGCCTCAGAGATCAGGTGGTCTACCGGATCGAGTTCACCAAGAAGCTGCGGCCCGAAGCGCCTCCAGGCCCCGGCGATCCTCTCGGCGGCGGCAACGAGCTGCTCTGGCAGCTGACCGGCGGCACCGAGACGATGAAGGTGACCCGGATTGCGTCACGCGACAAGGGCAAGCACGGGGACGAGGGCGACCAGCACGGTGACGACAACGGCGATGATGAGGAATCCATCGCCCTCGGGCGCGATCTCCCCGTTCTGCCGAACAACCACGGACCGCAGACTGACCGGCTCATTTACGGCCTCGGTCCGTTCAAGGGGTACGACAGCGGCGATCCCACCAGCCGCGAGACCGGTCTCTACGATCAGCCGTTCGTGGACACCTTCATCCACACGCTGTCGAACGGCGGGCGGATCATCGCCGGCCAGTTCGACGATCCGTATCAGCTGGATGAAAAGGGGATTTTCGACCTTGTCAACCTGGGTCAGGCCGACCTTGGCGGCATCCCCGGCGCGCGCCGCGGGCCCATTGAAGACGTCTTCACCGGTTTCAACGTCTTCTCGATTGCCCTCGAGGTTCCAATCGAGGACATCTTCCCGAGCGGTATTCCGCACAACGGCAGGCTGCTGTCCAATTCGACCGACAGCCTGCTTCGCGTGTGGAGCCGCATCAGCCGGCGGCGGACGCAGACCGTCGATCCGACGAACATCATCACCGGCCTCAAAGGATCCGGCGATTTCGTTCAGGTGGGTCGCAACGCCCTGCCGCTGTTCAACGCGGGCCTGGTCGGCACGCAGCGCCAGACGCTGTATTTGCACACCAGCCCACTCAACGACGTCACGAACCTGGGCGCAGATGTCCTGTTCCCGGTGCTGGTGCGCGATGCAGAGGCGCTCGGCATCTACAAGGCCCTCGGCGTCCCCGACGCCGCTGTGGCCACGCTCAAAGGCCCCCGGCTGGACATCATCAATGCGATCAACCTGGGCCGTCCGATTCCAGTGGCTGACGGCTTTACTGGCGACGTGATCACGCTCGATGCCGCCATCGATTCGAGCTTCCCGAACGGGCGGCGTCTGGGCGGCGGTTCCGCGCCGAACCGGCATCAGGTGAATGTGAACTCCGTCCTCATCAGCCTGATCGTCGCGGGCAATCCGGCCGCCGGTCTCGCGCGCGGCGTTGAGGTGAATGACAAGAATTTCCTCGATCGGTTCCCGTTCCTGGCGCCAGCGCACCAGGGCCTGTTCCAGGGGCACGGCGGCACCAACGTGCCGACGGAGCCGAATATTCCGCCGGTTCCGTAGAGGCCTTTGAAGCGGCTCGAGGCTTTGGGCGTTGGTGAGCTTTCGATGTAACCAGACACTGGTAGGGGCCGGCCTTCAGGCTGGCCCAACCGCTGTTTCTCAGGAGAAGAAAATGCTTCGTCGTCTGGCAGCACTCGCGATCGCGCTGGTCGCTCTGAACGGCGCGACGCTCCTCGGGCACGACATGTGGATCGAGCCGACAACGTTTACGGCGGAGCCTGGCCGCATCATCGGGGCGCGCCTCCGCGTCGGACAAGACCTGCTCGGCGATCCGCTGCCGCGCGATGCCGCCCTCATCAATCAGTTCGTCGTGGACGACGCGGACGGGCGGAGGCCGCTCGTCGGGCGCAACGGTGCGGATCCGGCCGGCCTGCTGCGCGTGGACATCCCCGGCCTGCTCGTCCTCGGTTATCGCAGCAACCCGAGCGTCGTCGAATTGACGGCCGAGAAATTCGACCAATACGTGAAGGAGGAAGGGCTCGAGGCCGCCGCGGCCCTGCGAGCGCGCCGCGGCCAGTCCGGCGCCGCGCGGGATCTGTTCTCACGCTGCGCCAAGAGCCTCGTGCTCTCAGGGCCGCCGCAGCCGCGTCACGGGGATCGCCCGCTCGGCTTCACCCTCGAGCTCGTGGCCGAGCGGAACCCGTATGCGATGGCCGCCGGCCAGGATCTACCGGTCCGCCTGACATACGAGAGTCGGCCGCTTCCCGGCGCGCTCGTTATTGCGATGAATCGTTCGGTGCCGTCCGACAAGCTGACCGGCAGGAGCGACAAAGATGGCCGGGTGACGTTCCGGCTGTCTCGCAGTGGCATGTGGCTGGTCAAGGCTGTGCACATGATCCCCGCGCGTGCCGACGCGCACGCGGACTGGGAGAGCTTCTGGGCATCGCTCACGTTCGAGCTGCCGGCGACTGGCCATGTCACCACGCCTGCCTCTCGTTGAGCGAACGCGTCTCCTCGCGCGTTGTACGTCCTGGCTGCTGGCTGCCGGCCTCGCATGTGTTCCGCTCGGCGCGACGATCGGGGCCCACGAGATCGGCACGACGCGGGTTGTGGCGAGTCTCACCCGCGACGATACCTACACGATTGACGTGACGACCGACGCCGGTGCGCTCCTCGGCCGGCTGGAGCTGGCGAGCAAGCGTCCGCGGAGCTCGCCGGCATCGGCCGCCGAGTACCAGCGCGCTTTCGCCGCGCTCTGCGGTGAGCTGCCCCACCATGTCGCGGTGGTGTTCGACGATGTTCCAGACGAGCCTCGCGCCGACTGCACCGTCGATGCCCCAGGCGGCGTCGCGGGCGACGATCTCAGCGCACTTGGCGTGACGGTCACGCTGCGAGGCGCCGTTCCGCCCGGCGCGAAAACGTTCCGCTGGCGGTACGATCTGACCTTCGCCTCGTACGCGCTCACGATGAAAGCTCCCGGGCCGCAGGCCGCCGAGACGATCTGGCTCGAGGGCGGAGAAGAGAGCCGGCCTGTCGTGCTCGCCCGAGTCGCCGCGCCACCCTCTCGTGCAGCTGTGGCGCGCACCTATCTCGGGCTCGGTTTCACGCACATCGTGCCCGGCGGGCTGGATCACATTCTCTTCGTCCTGGGCATCTTTCTCCTGAGCGGGCGGCTGCGGCCGATCCTGTGGCAGGTGAGCGCGTTCACGCTGGCGCACTCGATGACGCTCGGCCTCACCCTCTACGGCGTCATCGCGCTGCCGTCCTCGATTGTCGAACCGATGATCGCGATGTCCATCGTGTATGTGGCGGTCGAGAATCTCGTGACCTCCGAGTTGAAACCCTGGCGAGTGGCGCTCGTGTTCGGGTTCGGGCTGCTGCACGGAATGGGATTCGCCGGAGTTCTGCGTGAAATGGCGCTGCCGCGCTCCGAGATTCTCACTGGACTCGTGGCGTTCAATGCCGGCGTCGAGGCCGGCCAGCTGACGGTGATCCTGTCGGCATTCCTGGCCGTCGGTGTCTGGGCACGCCGGAGCGACAGCTATCGACGTCTGATCGTCGTGCCCGGGTCCGCGGCGATTGCTCTCACGGGGCTCCTCTGGACGATGCAGCGCCTCGGGCTGTGATATAGCGTTCGGATGCAACGGGGGCGTCGGGCCGACCCAGGCGTCGGCCCCGGAGCGGGACCACGGGGCGGACGCGCGGATCCGCC
>QHWF01000409.1:0-200 GCA_003222455.1 Acidobacteriota bacterium | reverse complement strand
GGTCCCCACCGTGCGTCTTGTGCACGGTGGGGTGCCGTATCGGGAATATGTGAGGGAGGAGCAACGCAGTCAGCGGGGATGCATCGCCGGCCGAATGCAGCCGGAGTTTCACCACGGGCTGCTAGGAATTGTTTGTCGACGCGCTCAACGGCTCCCGTGACCATCACGTTCTCGGGCTTGAAGTCGCGATGTACAATGCC
>QHWF01000408.1 GCA_003222455.1 Acidobacteriota bacterium | reverse complement strand
CGGCTGGTGAGTCGGGTACGTCAGGTGGGTCGGTACCGGACGGTGGTCCGCGGGTACTCAGCGTCTCGTTCACCAACGTACCGTCATTCGTGCTACATGCCGGGATGATCGTCAGGTTCGGGTCGCGCACGGTTCGCACCGACGTCGCATTCGGCGGCGCGTTCTACGCGATCGTCGACAGCGAGTCTGTCGGTCTGCCGATCGACGCAGCGCACCTGCCCGAGCTTCGCCGCATCGGCATGGCCATCAAAGAAGCGATCGAGGCCACGCAGACGATTGCGCATCCGCTCGAGCCGGGACTGACCGGCATCTACGGCACGATTTTCACGGCGCCGCCGGCCGCCGACGGTGCAGATCTGCGAAACGTCACGATCTTCGCCGACGCGGAAGTGGATCGTTCGCCGTGCGGGACGGGGACGTGCGCCGTCATGGCGGTCATCGACGCGATGGGACTGCTCGCCGAGGACAGACCCTTCGTCCACGAGAGCCTCATCGGCACACGGTTCAAGGGGCGCGTGGCCTCGCGAACGCTGGTCGGCGACTACGAGGCGCTCGTGCCGGAGATCGAAGGATCGGCCTGGATCACCGGCGAGCACACGTTTCTCATCGACGAGAACGACCCGCTGAAGGAAGGGTTCCGACTGTGACTGACCAATTCGGAATTCTGAATTCGGAATTGGAATGCGTGCCCGACTTGCAACATTCCGAATTCTGAATTCCAACTTTCGAGTCTACCATCCAATCGCGAGTCCGTCCTTGCGCGGATCGGATCCGCCCATCAACACGCCCGTGCGCGGATCGACCATGATTCCCTGAAAACCGCCGAACGCGCCGACGCTCACCGTGACCGTGTGTCCGCGCTCGACGAGGCCGGCCCGCGCGCCCTCGGGAACACCGCTCTCGACCTGGAGCCCGTTGTTGCCATGGTTCACGCGCGCCGCTTCGCCCGCTTCCTGGATGTTCATCCCGAAATCGACGAGATTCACCACGACTTGCGTGTGGCCCTGCGCCTGGTGGTCGCCGCCCATGACGCCGAACGACACCCAGGGCCGCCCGTCTTTCATGATGAACGCGGGGATCAACGTGTGCAGCGGGCGCTTGTGCGGTGCGATCTGATCCGGATGGCCCGGCGTGAGATTGAACAGGCTGCCGCGATTGTGCAGGAGGATCCCCGTATCGCCGGCGACGATGCCCGACCCGAAATCCGAGAACAGCGACTGAATGAGCGACACGAAGTTTCCTTTTCCGTCGGCGACGGTCAGGTAGATCGTATCGCCGCGATCGCGCCCGGTGAGGTTCTGGTCCGCCTCCTCGCCCGCGCTCGAGGTGACACCCGGAATGGCGCCGGGCTTGTAGCTTCCGGCGGCGCGCATCGGGTCGATGTCCTTGCGGCGCAACGCGGCGTACTCCTTCGAAATGAGCGTCTTCAGCACGGCCGGCGGCACCGATGCCGGGTCGGCGACGTACGCCGCGCGATCGGCGAACGCGATCCGCTTCGCCTCGACGAGCGCGTGGAGATACGCCGGCGATTGATATCCCATCGACTGCAGGTCGAATCCCTCGAGGATGTTCAACATCTCGAGGACCGTCGCGCCCTGGGTGTTCGGCGGGAGCTCGTACACGTCGTATCCGCGATACCGCGTCGAGATCGGCTCGATCCAGTCCGCCGTGTGCTGGGCGAAATCGCGTTCGTCGAGCAGCCCGTCGCGCTGTTTCATGTCCGCGACAATGGCGCGGGCGATCGGACCCTTGTAGAAGGCGTCGCGGCCGCCGGCGGCAATGGTCTGGAGCGTCGCCGCCAGGTGCGGGTTGGTGAACACCTCGCCCGGCCGCGGCGCATGGCCAGCGGGAAGGAACGTGGCCGCGGTCACCGGATCGGCCGCGAGCTTCCGCTCGCTGTTCTTCCACTGTCCGCCGATGATCTCGGACACGGCAAAGCCATCCTTCGCGTACCCAGTCGCCGGCGCCACCGCCTTCGAGATCGGGATGGTGCCGTACTTCGACAGCAGCGCCGACCAGCCTTCGACGACGCCCGGAACGGTGACCGAGAGTACGCCGGTATTCGGAATGCGCGTCAGGTTGCGTGATGCGAAGACGTCGGGCGACGCGGCATACGGCGATCGCCCGCTCGCGTTCAGCGCGCGCAGCGTCTTCGTCTTCGCGTCGTACACGATCGCGAACAGGTCGCCGCCGATGCCCGTCATCGACGGCTCGACAACGGCGAGCACCGCGGCGGCGGTCACGGCGGCATCAATGGCGTTGCCGCCGTCCTGCATGATCTTCAGGCCCGCGACCGACGCCAGCGGCTGACTCGTGGCGATCATGCCGTTGCGGCCGTACACGACGGATCGCGTGGCATGTGGGTTCGCCGCGGGCCGGTCGCCCGGCAGCGGGCGCACCGCGGGCGTCTGCGCCGACAACACCGCCATGATGAGCGGCGCCGTCATCAAACCGATCACAAGAAGGAGCTTCATCGATCCCCCGGCTTCAAGATTTCAGATTTCAGATTTCAGATTTCACTTCAGACTGAGACCGGACTTCAGACTTCAGACTTCCGATTTCACTCTTCGCTCTTCGCTTCTTTTACGACGCGAGAAACGTGCGCGCCAGGCGCTCGAGCAACGCCGGCAGCGTCTCTCCATCGAGCGCGAACGTGCCCGCATCAGGCATCCACGACAGCTTATAGCTTCTGGCCATGGCCGACACCCAGATCTGCCGGACCGGGGCGTTCGGCGACACGACGAATCTCGCGTCGGCCGGTTCCTCGAAGACGAGGTTCAGTACGCCGTTCTGCAGTTCGATTTCGAACGCTGCCCTGTCCGCGAGCGGGAGCAGCGCACGCTGTGCGGCTTCGAGCGCGTCATCACTTCTGACGCGAAATTCCTGTTCGCTCAGCGCGCTCATGAGCGTGCTAACAGCCCGTGGTGAAAGTCCGGCGTAGCACCGAGGGCGGCGAGGCGCCCCGATGTTCCACCCCACGGCGCACAGTCCGCGCCGTGGGGACCCCGGCGGTGCGGCGCGACGACTGCAGAGCGGAGTCCCCACCGTGCGTTTTGTGCACGGTGGGGTGCCGTATCGGGAATATGTGAGGGAGGAGCAACGCAGTCAGCGGCCGGGGCCCCCACCGCGCGTTTTTCAGCGCGGTGGGGTGGAGCGGGGATGCATCGCCGGCCGAATGCAGCTGGACTTTCACCACGGGCTGTTAAACCTTTGCCGCGGCCCACGCGTCTAAGCGTATGGAAGGCTGGTGAAGGAACCATGCGAGACTGGAGTTTTTCGGACACTGCGGAATGGGTCGTCGGCCTGCTGCTGGCGGTCGTCATCGTCGCGACCATTCTGGTGTTCACCGATGGCGACGACACGGCGAGCAAAACCGGGCTGGGCACCGTGATCGATCGCGCGCGCACCGAGGAAGTGATGATTTACGCGATCGGGCTCGAGAGCCATTACATGGGGCCGAACGGCCGAATGATACGCACGCGGCCCGATCGCGGACTTCGAAAGTTCTCGGACGAGACCGGCGGCGGATATTTCGAGCTCGAGAAGAGTGCCGATCTCGCGCCGACGTTCACCAAGGTTGCCCAGGAGCTCCACAGCCAGTACGTCCTCGGCTTCACACCGGCACAACTCGATGGCCGCATGCACAAGCTCGCTGTGAAAATGAAGCAGACCGGGCTGACGGCGCGGGCGCGCCGGAGCTATCTCGCGGCCGCCGACAAGACGACCGCAGGCGACCGATTGGAAAAGTAGCGGGGCGCGATCGGCCCGCTCACACCAGGATGGTCGCGACGATGACGACCGCCAGCAGCAGGCCGACGACCCATTCCGCCGTGTCCGAAAAACTCCAGTCTCGCATGGTTCCTTCACCTGCCTTCCATACGCTTAGACGCGTGGACCGCGCCAAAGGTTTACAACCCTCATGAGCACGCTGAGCGAACAGGAATTTCGCGTCAGAAGTGATGACGCGCTCGAAGCCGCACAGCGTGCGCTGCTCCCGCTCGCGGACAGGGCAGCGTTCGAAATCGAACTGCAGAACGGCGTGCTGAACCTCGTCTTCGAGGAACCGGCCGACGCGAGATTCGTCGTGTCGCCGAACGCCCCGGTCCGGCAGATCTGGGTGTCGGCCATGGCCAGAAGCTATAAGCTGTCGTGGATGCCTGATGCGGGCACGTTCGCGCTCGATGGAGAGACGCTGCCGGCGTTGCTCGAGCGCCTGGCGCGCACGTTTCTCGCGTCGTAAAAGAAGCGAAGAGCGAAGAGTGAAATCGGAAGTCTGAAGTCTGAAGTCCGGTCTCAGTCTGAAGTGAAATCTGAAATCTGAAATCTGAAATCTTGAAGCCGGGGGATCGATGAAGCTCCTTCTTGTGATCGGTTTGATGACGGCGCCGCTCATCATGGCGGTGTTGTCGGCGCAGACGCCCGCGGTGCGCCCGCTGCCGGGCGACCGGCCCGCGGCGAACCCATATGCCACGCGATCCGTCGTGTACGGCCGCAACGGCATGATCGCCACGAGTCAGCCGCTGGCGTCGGTCGCGGGCCTGAAGATCATGCAGGACGGCGGCAACGCCATTGATGCCGCCGTGACCGCCGCCGCGGTGCTCGCCGTTGTCGAGCCGTCGA
>QHWF01000414.1 GCA_003222455.1 Acidobacteriota bacterium | reverse complement strand
GGGCCGGCACGTCGCCGAGCCGAGCGAGCCGGGATTCACCGAAGTCTCCTCACAAGCCGGCCAGCAGGTCACCGGAAGCCTCCTTCTTGCCTTCATCGACCCCAAAGGCGTCCACAGGGTTCCAATCAAGGTCTACGGAACGGCGGGAATCCTCCACACGACCCAGGCCCGCGGGCGCTACCAACGGGCTACCCCGGGCCCGGACGGCACGCTGGGTGAGGCCGTGGTCGAGGGCGGCACGGGCACCGGGTCCTTCGTGGGCGCGGGCGCCGAGATCGGATTCGCGGGAGTGCCGGGTCTCGCGGTGGGCAGCGAGCTTCTCTTCGCCCTCGGCGGCGAAGGATGGGGTCCGGGCATCCGGTTCGCCGTGCGCTACTACGTGTGGTAGAGCCCTGGCATGAGAACCTTCATCTGCTATGTAAGGCACACAACCGACGAGAAGCGACTCCGCTGAGCTCCGCCCTGGGTCGCCCAGCATCCGCCTGGAGTGGACGTCGGTTAGTTGCTGGCACCGTGCGCCCGCGGCACGACGATGAGCCGCTTCGGGGCCCGGCCGACCGCGATGGTCGCCCGCACACTTCGTGTCGGCACGTCGATGGCGGTTACTGTGTTGCTCTCGGTGTTGCTCACGAACAGCGTCTTTCCGTCGGGCGTGAACGCCAGCCAGTTTGGGAACTTGCCGACGGCGACGTCGCCCATGAGCTGCAGAGCGGGGATCGAGAACACGTAAAGCCTTCCCGCCGGCACGCTCGTGACCCAGAGCTCCTTTTCATCGGGCGTGAGCGCCAGCCCGTGGGTGTAGGTATCGAGGTACGGCCGGGGTGTGTCCGACGGCAGCTTCGGCAGCTCGACGCGCTGCACGACCTTGTCGGCCTTGAGGTCCAGCACGGCGAACCCGTGCAGTTCGGAGAGCGCCACGTAGGCGACGGACTCGTCGCTCTTGATCGCGATCGGCCGCACCGGGGCCGGCATCGGGACCTCGCGCTCGATGACGTGCGAGCGGGCGTCGATGACGATGATCGACTTGCCCGTCATGCAGCCCAGATATACGCGCCGGCCAGCGGGGGGCGCATAGGAGTTGTGCGGCTCACTGGGCACGTCGAGGCGTTTGACCACCTGCATCGTGCTCGTGTCGACGATGTGCAGGCCAGCCTCGCCGCGAAGCGGCACATAGACGTACCGGCCGTCCGCGCTGACGCTGATCTGGTTGGGCCGCCGGCCCAGGGCGACGGTCCCGATGATCCGGTGCGACTCGGCATCGATCGCCAATAGCTGGTTGGTCGACTCGACGCTGGCGTAGACGCGGCGGCTGTCAGGCGATGCGGCGAGACCGTGCGGCTTCTCTCCCACGGCGATCTCGCCAATGCTCTTCAGCGAAGCGGCATCGATGAGCGTCAGCGTGGTTCCTTCCGAATTGTCCACGTAGAGGATCGAACCGGATCCGCCGGCTGCGGCAGAGCTCGCGAGAAGCGATGCGGCAACCCAGGAAAGGCCGAGGAGACGCAATCGATTCATGGACCACCTCCCGTGCGTCAGGATGATCGGGATTGTAGGCACACGATCGACAGGAGAGCGAGGAGCCTTCGGCGACCGCAGCTACCCGAGGGTCCTGTGACTCCTTCACGACGATGCCGCCCTTCATGACGAAGTGGACCTTCTCAAGCGCGTGGATGTCCCGGAGCGGGTCGCCTTTGACGGCCACGATGTCGGCGTAACGCCGGGGCTATGGATCCGACGTCCTTTTCCCATCCGAGCAGCTTGGCGGCGGTGCCCGTACCCGCGACGATCGCCTGCATCGGCGTGAGGCCAGCCGCCACGAGCAGGCCGAACTCGCGGCCGTCGGAGTCGACTCCCGCCCTGACCGCGGCCTTGATCCCCTCGGTGCCATGGGCGTGCGCCGCGACCCTTCGCTCGAGCATGTGGGCCGTCTCGACGGCCGTCCTCAGTTCCTCGGTGCTGTACTGCTGGGCGCCGGCCGTGTCACCCACGGAGATGACGCCACCGGTCGCGCAGATCTTGATGAGATCGGCGCCGTACTTGACCTGGTAGCGGATGGCGCCCCGAATCTCGTCGGGACCGTTTGCAATTCCTTCCGCGATACCGGGCTCGTGACCGAGGAGGCACGAGCGCCCACCTCCCGGATCGTGGTGTAGCCGGCCTCGAGGGTCTGACGCGCGTGGAAGGCGCCTCGGAGCACCGTGTCTACGGCTGTCTCGCGGGCGTGCGCCTCCTCCCACCCGGGAGTACTCACGAGAGGCGCGCCGATGTGGGTGTGAGCGTCGATGAATCCGGGCAGTACGGCGCTGTCCGAGAGGTCGAGTACGCGCGCCTTTGCCGCGACGGCGATCCCCGCTCCCACCGCGGTGATCCGCTCGCCCTCGATGACGATGACGGCATTGCGGAGCTGAAATCGGCGAGCGGCGAGACCGGCTTCAGACGGATATCGCGGATCGAGCCGTCGGCCTGGCGCGAGAAGGTCACGTACGCGTCGGGCACCGTGCGGTCCCTCCATCTGGCAGTGAACGTATCGTATTGACCTTCTCGTCCTTCTTGCCGTCAGCCATGGCGTCCTCCTGCGTTGCATCCGGGGACGACGGCCATGATAGGCTCGCCCCACACAAGAGCGAAAGGCCCCCGACCGCGGTTCTCGTCAGGGCTGCGGAAGGAAATGGCTATGGTTCAGCCGCCAGATTTGTGCGTGAGGCGCGACTGGGAAACCAGTCGCGCCTTTTTTGTGCCCGACGGTACGTTGCCTGAGCTATAACTCACACAAACCCGGGAGGGTGCGATGAAGCGATGGGGCGTGTTCGTTGCGTTGCTGACGACGTTGGCGCTGCCCGCGAGCGCACGAGCGCAGACCAACGGCAAAATCATTTTCGAACGCGGAGGCTGCTTCTGGGTGATGGGTCCCGACGGCAGCAATCCAATCCAGATCGGGAATCAGTTCGCGGCCGACCTCTGCCCCGGCAACAATCGCGATCCCGTCTGGTCGCCCGATGGTACACGGATCGCGTTCATCAGCGATACCCACACCACGCTCCCCGCGAATATCTACGTCATGAATGCCGACGGTTCCAACCTCGTCCGGCTCGTCGATGCCATCGGCGATCTCGAGCCGGCATGGTCGCCGGACGGCACGAAGATCGCGTTTACCTCGAATCGGGACGGCATTGTCGGATCGATCTACACGATCGATGTGGACGGCACGAATCTGCAGAGGGTCACCAATTCCCCGCCCGCGAGCGATGGACAGCCCGCGTGGTCACCCGACGGGACTCGGATTGCTTTTTCGACGAATGAAGGAGGTATCGGCATTCATATCGGCGTGGTGAATGTCGACGGCACCGGCCGGACGGACTTTGACCCGAACATCGCGTTTGGTATGAACCCGGCGTGGTCGCGGGACGGGACTCGGATCGCGTTCAGCGGGGACGGCACCGCCAATCCGCAAGAGATTTTTGTCATGAACACCGACGGTACTCAGCAGACGCCGCTGACGACCAACACGTTCCCCGACATCAAACCTGCATGGTCGCCTGATAGCACGATGATCGCCTTCGAGCGCAATATCAGCGGCCTCACGTACGTCTTCGTCATGAATGCCGACGGCAGTGGCCAGACGAATCTCACCCCCACCGACGGCGGCAATGCCCCGGACTGGCAAAGAGCCCACACCTGCCAGCTCACGATCACTCCAACATTCGCGACAGGAACGCTCGACCTGGGCTTCGTGCTGCAGAACTCGGCTCCGGCGACCTGGGGCACGTGGCTTCTCTACACGGGTGGCGTCGTGAAGCTCTGGTCAATACCAATTCCTGCCGTTTCACCGGCCATCTCCTTTCATGTGCCGATCGCGGGTTTCCCGTCGATTGGGTTCATCGGGCTGTTGACCGCTATACAGACGCCGACACAAGCCCTCTGTTTCGACTTCAAGATCGTGAATACTCACTAGAAACCGATCGTGGCCATCTGATCCACGCTCGAAAATCCGAAAAGCTGAAGGCCGGCGAGCGAACGCCGGCCTTCTTGACCGTCTGATTCGCTCATCGGCTGTTGCGATCTGGACCCGACACGTCACAACCGGTTCCTAGACTCGCACTACCCTTGCGACGGTGTCTGCCTGACCGTAGCCCGCGCGAGTCAAGCTTGGCGGTCGTTTAGGCGGCGTACCTTCCGGGCTTGGGAAAGCCGGCCCCGATTTGGCGGCCACGGTGTACCCGCGTACCGTAACCGTGGTCAGCGAGGTCGGCCGTCGTTTCCCGGCCGACTTGCTCTTGCAGCTCAGCGACCGGCAGATCCGGGACATGTTCGCGGCCGGCACGATCGACAAGCGCGGCTGGTCCTCCCCCCGA
>QHWF01000413.1 GCA_003222455.1 Acidobacteriota bacterium | reverse complement strand
GCGCCGACCAGCTCCGCGACAGCTTCGCCCAGTCGGCACGCTCCGGCACGCGGTTGTGCGGCAGCTTCTCCAGCTCCGCGGCAATTTCCTCCAGTGTCAGCCCGATCTTCTGCGCGAACACGATGAACGCGATCCGGCGAAGGACCGCGCGCGGAAACCGCCGGTGTCCGGCGCCGGTCCGGTTCGACGCAATCAGCCCGCGCTGCTCGTAGAAGCGGAGCGCCGACGCCGCAACGCCGCTGCGCCGCGCGACTTCGGCAATCGTCAGCACGTCCTGCATAGGCCTTGACTTAAAGTTAACTTTAACTTGTAGGCTGGCAGGTGTCAACGATCCCAACCAAAGAGGAAACGCTCATGCCGCATCCACCGCTCGAACAACTTCGGACCGCCGTCACCGGCGGCACCTCGGGCCTCGGCCGCGCCCTGGTCCGCGAATTGGTCCGCCGCGGCTCCCGCGTCGCGTTCGTGGCCCGGCGTGCCGACGAGGCGCGACGCACGGCGCAGGAGCTGCGCGGCTCGCACGGCATCGTCGGCGACGTGTCGCGCAAGGACGATATCTACCCGATGGCCCTGCAAATCACCGGGACCCTGGGGGGCCTCGACGTCCTCGTGAACAACGCGTCGTCGCTCGGCCCCGTGCCGCTGGCGCTGCTCGCCGACACCGACTGCGAGGATCTCGAGCTGGCGCTGGCCACGAATCTCGTCGGCCCCTTCCGTCTCACGAAAGCGCTGCTCGGTTCACTCGCCGCGTCGGCGCGCGAGGGCGGGCATCCGATCGTCGTCAACATCTCGAGCGACGCGGCGGTGACGCCGTACGAGACCTGGGGCGCCTACGGCGCGAGCAAAGCCGCGCTGCTTCACCTCGGGCGCATCTGGGACGCCGAGCTGCGCGGCGAGGGCATCCGCGTCGTCTCGATCGATCCGGGCGACATGGATACGCCGCTGCACGAGCTCGCCGTTCCCGATGCGGACCGAAGCGCATTGAAGCGGCCGGAAGACGCCGCCCGCGAGATTGCCGACACCATCGCCGCGCTGACGATGGGACCACCCGATCCCACGGCCGAACCGGCCGTTACGGAGGCGCTGCGATGAAACCCGCCGACGTGCCTGGTCACGGCGCACGCCGGGCGAAGCTGCTCGTGATCGACGCGCGCGGACATCTCGCGCATCATGCGGCGGCCGATTTGCCGCGCTACGTCCGTCTGGGCGATCTGATCGTTGCGAACGACGCTGCAACGCTGCCCGCCAGCCTCGCCGCGATTCACGTGCCGACCGGTGAGCCCGTGGAGGTCCGTCTTGCGGGCCGCCGGTCGCTTGCTCCCGACGCGGTCACCACGTTCACCGCGGTCGTGTTCGGGGCCGGCGATTACCGAACGCCTACCGAACATCGTCCCGGCCCGCCCTCCCTCGGCGTCGGCGACGAGCTGACCGTCGGTCCGCTCGTTGCCACGATCGTCGCCGTGCACGGGCACCCGCGCCTCGTCGACATTCGATTTCACGATAGTGTCGACGACATCTGGGCAGCGTGTGCGCGCCACGGCCGGCCGATCCAGTACTCGTACATCCAGGCGCCGCTCGCGATGTGGGATACGTGGACGAGCATCGCCTCGCAGCCGGTCGCGTTCGAGGCGCCGTCGGCCGGGTTCATCCTCGATTGGTCCGCGCTGCGGGCCTTGCGCGCTCACGGCGCGGTCTTTACGACCATTACGCACGCGGCGGGCATCTCCTCGACCGGCGATCCCGACCTCGATCGCATGCTGCCGCTCGATGAGCCGTACGTGATTCCGGTGGCAACCGCGGCCCTCGTGAACCAGACCAGGGAGCGCGAAGGCCGCGTCATCGCGGTTGGCACAACGGTGGTCCGTGCACTGGAGCACGCGGCGGCGCACACGGGCCGTGTCCGGCCGGGAAGCGGCGTCGCGACCGGACGCATCGGTCCGCATACGCGGCTGCTGGTCGTCGACGGCCTGGTGTCCGGCATGCACGAGCCGGGCACGAGCCACTACGAACTCCTGCGTGCCTTTCAGGAGGACGACGTGTTGGACACGATGGTGGCGGAGGCGGAGGAGCACGACTACCGCGCGCACCACCACGCATGTGGCGCGGTAGCTCGAGAACACCTAGCGGCTGTCACGGTTGTCGGCCTGGGAGCGACGCTTCAGGATCTCCACCACCATCGGCGCCAGCGGCACCCGGTGCGGATCGGCGTTCTTCGACGACTCCGCCGGAATCGTCCACCAGGCCGTCGTGAGATCGACGTCCTGCCAGCGCATCGTGCAGATCTCGCCACGGCGTTGGGCAGTCAGGAGCATCACGATCAGCGAGTGCCTTAGTCCGTCACGCCTTGAGCGTTTTACAGCTTGGCCAGTCGCGTGTCGGCGTCGCCGAAGCGGTCGAGCGTGATTCCCATCCGGTCCAGGATGCCGAGATACAGACTGCACATCTTGCGGTTCTCGTCGCCGGCGTCGAGATAGTCGAGCGACCGCCCGGTCTCGAGCGTTCCGCCGAGACCGCCCGCGAGCACCACCGGCAAGCGCGTGCTGATGTGGCTCCGGCCTGCCCACAGGTTCGACAGGAACATCAGGCAGGAATTGTCGAGCACCGTGCCGTCGCCTTCGGGCATCGCGTCGAGCTTCGTCGCCAGGTACGCGAACTGGCTCACGTGGAACCGCGCGATGCGCTCGTAGCCGGCGGACAGGTTGTCGTGCGACGCTGCGTGGTGACCGTCCGTCACGTCGAGGAACGGGTAGTACAGCGCTGAGAGATCGCGCGCCAGCAGCAGCGACGCCACCCGCGTCTTGTCGGTCTGAAAGGCGAGCGCGATGATGTCGCACATCAGCCGCGTGTGATCGCGGAAATCTTCCGGCAAACCGTTTGCGGGACGTTCCATCGAAAGCGCCGGACGATTCTTCCGCCTTGCCAGGTCTTCCGCTTTCTCCTGGCTCTTGCGCATGCCCTCGATGCGCGTTTCGACTTCGCGGACGCTGGTCAGGTACTCCTCGAGCTTTTGCTGGTCCGTGGAACTGATGTGGCGGCTTAGCGCCAGCGCGTCGTCGCGGACGCGATCGAGGATGCTCAGGTTGCGAAGGCTCCCGCGGTTTTCGAACAGCGTGTCGAACGCCAGCGCCGGATAGACTTCGTTCGGCACCGGCGACTCGGCATTCTGCCACGAGATGTGCGAGCTGTAGGCCAGCGAGAAATTTGTCTCGTGGTAGCCCGTCATCGGCTGTTCGCAGGCGAGCACGATGCTCGGCTGCAGCGTCTCGTGGCCGATGCGGCTGGCGATCATCTGATCGACAGAAATGCCGGAGTGGAGGACCGGACCTCTGGTAATCGGCGCGCCGGTCAGCAGGCTGCCGGTCTGCGCCGGGTGAATGCCCTGGCCGGTGGAGTTCTTGTTGAAGAGGCCGTTGATGACGTTGATCTTCTTCTTCAACGGCTCGAGCGGCGACAAGGTCAGGCTGAGCGTGATGTCGTCGCCGGATCCTTCGGCGCCCCAGTGATTCTCGTTCACGCCGTTGCCCATGAAGAGCACGGCGAACCGCTTCGGGAACGCCGGCCCCGAGGGGGATGTCGGCAACGCCGATGTCGACGCCAGGGCGGAGACGGAATCGAGCCACGGCAGGCACATCGTGACGCCTGCACCGCGAAGCACCGTCCGGCGGGAAATGCGAGCCATCTACTCTGCGACCTTTCTCGTCATCATCATCGGTCGCCCGCGGCGCGCCTGTTCAGGAACTGCGGGCTGGTCACAATCGCGTCGACGAGGGCGCTGAAGCGATAGCCGTTCGCTGCGAGCGTGGCGTTCGTTCGCTCGACGAGCGGTTCGTCCGACAGCATCAGCGACCGGCCCAGCGCGTATACCAGCAGCTTCCGGGTGATGTTGTCCAGAAAATCTTTTTCCCGGTTCGCACGGATGTAGGCCTGCAACCCACTCAAACCGGTTCCCTGACTTCCGCCGGGGAAGGCGGCCTGGGTATCGACAGGACGTCCGGCGAGATCGTTCGTCCGCAGCTCGCCGGTCGGACCGTAGTTCTCCAGCGTCAACCCGAACGCGTCGAATCGCGCGTGGCACGCGGCGCATGCCGGATTGCTGCGATGGTGGGCGAGCACGTCGCGGAGAGGTGCATCGAGCTTGGCTTCGTCGCTCGGCAGCTCCGGTACAACCGCCGGCGGCGGAGGAATCATTTCGCCAAGCACTCGGCGCGCGACCCAGTAGCCGCGCTTCACCGGGCTCGTGCGCAATCCCGGCGCATTTTGCGTGAGAAAGACGGCCATCGGCAGCAGGCCGCCGCGCTGGTAGTCGCGCGCATTGTCGACGCGCACCCACTCGTCCGATCCGCCCGCGACCTCGGACATGCCGTAGTGACGGGCAAGGATCGGATTGACCCACGTGTAGTTGCCGTACAACAGATCCAGCACCGGCCGATCGTTCCGAATCACGTCGATGACGAATCGAATCGGCTCCTCGAACATCGCCTGTCTGAGCTCGTTGGTGAAGCTCGGAAAGCGCTGGCGATCAACCGTGTTGCTTTCGTCGAAACGGCGGAAGTCGAGCCAGTTGCCCGCGAACTCGATGGTGAGTCCACGCGCGCGGTCGTCGCGCAGCATCCGCCGAATCTGTGCGCGCAGGACGGTGTCCTTCCGCAGGTCGCCGGCCGCGGCGCGCGCCAGAAGCTCGGCGTCCGGCATCGTCGACCAGAGAAAGTAGCTCAACCTGCTGGCCAGCGCATAGTTGGAACCACCATCCGCCAGGTCGAGGCGATAACAGAAGTGCGGTGACATGAGGATGCTGACGATCGAGTCGCGCATCGCCTCTTCGTGACTCAGATTCTTCTCATCGCGCAGCAACCGATAGAATGCCAGGACGTCGTCGCGCTCCGCACCCGATATCGGTCTGCGGTACGCTCGCGCCGCGAACGTCAGCAGCGCATCGACGTGCCGCGGCTCCGCGGCGAGCCGTTCCCGTTCGATCGCGCGAAGCGTCGCATTCACGCGGTCGAAGTGATCGCCAATCGCCTGCATCGCCACCGGATTGTTCCTGTCGTCGGCTGCCGCCTTCGCCAGAAAAGAAGTCTTGAAACCCAGGACGACGGCTTCGGAGGTCACGTCCTTGTCGGATGGACGCAGCGTGCCCGACTCGGCGCCGTTTCCGAGAACCTCGCCGCTCTGGTTGAAGTAGAACTGGACGTAGGTGCGTGCCGTGTAGTCCGCGACGAACTCGAACTGGTCCCAGAGCGCCTCCAGTTCCTGCTGGCCCTTGTCGTCGAGAATCAGCTCGCTGAGCGGCGCGTCGTCGCGCGTGTAGCCCATCACGTTGTGAAAGCCGGCGCTGAGCAGGCGGCCTTTGTCTTCCGACTCGTCGGGATAAAAGCGGCCGCGCTCCCGGACATAGAACGCATCGGGAAATATCGCGCTGAATTTCGCGAATGCCGCCTCGTAGCGGGCCCGCTGTCCGGCGGGCACGACGAGATCGGCGTTCTCCATGCGCGACGCGTAGGCGCGGACCTGTGCCTTGAGCGCGGTCAAATCTTCGCCGTTGGGACCGAGGCCGACGAGACCGTAGCCGACGACCTTTCCATCGCGGCCAAGCGGGAGCACCGGCTCGACGGGCGGCGCACTTCCCTCGACGCGCAACGCGGCGCGATCGAAATCGCGGCGATGGGTCGCGTACATCCGGTTTTTCCAGTTCATGAGCGGTTGCGTGCGGACGCTCAGGCCCTTCACCGTCGGGCTGGCGAAGATCAGAGCCGTGTCCCTGCGCATGCGGACGACGAATTCGCGCATGCGGTTCGCACCGTCGCGGACGAGGTCGCGCTGATCGGGTTTCGGCACCGGCAGCGCGCGCCACATCGCCTGCAGCTTTGCGAGCGGCCCGACCTCTTCCTTCGTCTCGAGCGCGCGCCAGATCGTCGTCAGATACTTTGCGCTGCCCTTGGTCACATTCATCTCGGCGGCGATGTCGGCGAGCGTGGCGCGCGGTTTACCGAACACCGCCCGATGCTTGTAGATCCACGCGGCCCGGAAGTAATCGGCGTAATCGGTGTTCTGACGATCGTAGAAATCGACGATCTGCTGGATGCAGTACTGATCCCGATCGGTCTCGACGAGGATCTGATTCGGCGCGAACGCGAATCCGTCCGCGTTAAGGAACAGGTGATCCGCGACGCTCCTCGCCGCCTGCAGGTACTTGGTCAGGAGCGCCGGCGACATCGCCAGCGACTCGCCGGAGTTGTCGAACCCCGCCTGGTTGGCGGGATCGACGGGAAACTCGCGCGCCGGATGCATGTCGACGCCGGTCAAATCGCGGATCGTGTAGTTGTATTCCGCGTTGCTCAGCCGGCGTGCGAGGACAACGCCCGGATCGCCGTCGTGTTTGCGCGCCTCGGCCGTCCACGTCGTCTTGACCCAGTCGATGACCTGCTGCCGCGCCTGATCGGATGGTTGATTGGCTGAGTTCGGTGGCATCTCCCTCGCGGACAATCTCGCCACGACGCGATTCCAGCGCGAGAAGTCGTCGATCACCGACTGCACCGACACGTACCGCTTCAGATCGAGTTGCGCCGCCGGTTTCGCCCCACCGTGGCAACTCGTGCAATAGGCTTGGAGGAACGGCCGCACGGTTTGCGTAAAGCCGGAGCCGCGGCGTTCATCGGCATGCCGATGCCACCGAGAATCAGCAACGAGGTCAGAAGCACCCGACGCAGCATGGTCGGCAGCATCTCGAGGACATTGTAGGCGGCATTTCGACTTCCCGGAGAGGAACAAGCGAGCACTGTATTTCTCTGCGACCTTCGCGGCCTTTGCGTTCTACGGCGTTCGTTACTCAGACACGCTCCTAGAATGTCAGTCCCAGACCGATCTGCCCGGTTCGCGTCGCCGCCACGCTCGTAATCAACCCAAACGTCGGCGACGTGACGATGGTGTTGGGGTTGTTGTATTGCCGCCAGTTGAACACGTTGAACGACTCAAAGCGAACCTGAAGCTGCGTGCCACCGCGCAGGGTGAACGCCTTTGCAATCGTCATATCCACGCGCCGGCGGCCGGGCCCCCGCACCTGAGAGGAGTTCTGGTTGCCCGGTCGAATCGTCGCCCGCGTAATCGGGGAGGTCGGCACCAGAGTGTACGCGCTGCGGTCGAGGTACTGCAGCGTGTCGCGCCAGTCGTCGAAGATCTGGTTGCCGCCGTTGTAATCGGGCCGGCTGTTCCCGATGCCCGACGCCTGGGTGATCCGCAGCGGTTCGCCCGTGCGGAAATTGAGAACGCTCGAAACCTGCCACCCGCCGAGCACGCCGCCCACCACGTCATGGCGGTCAGCCAGCCACGGGATGTCGTAGACCGCCGTGCCGGTGACGCGATGGCGGACCTCGCCGATCAGCGGCGAGTAGTCGACGTCGAGGTAGGGATTGAAGAAGTCCTGGGTATTGTTGTAGGTGGTATCACCGATCGAGCTGTTGAAGTTGCCCACCAGATTGACGCCCTGTTGCGACCAGCCTTTCGACAACGTGTAGTGCAGCGCCAGATCCAGGCCATGGAACCGGTTGAGCCTGGCGTTCCCCTCGAACGCGTTGTATTTCATGGTCTGCCCGCTGGTGATATACCACCCCCCGGGGTTGATCGCCGGGTTGGGCCGGGCGCCGGTCACCCGATCGTAGGCGAGCGCAAAGTTCAAGAGGATCGGCAGGTTCTCACCGCTGGTGTGGACGTAGCCCGCCGAAACCGACGCCAGTCTTCCGATTTGCCGCTGCACGTCGAAGGTGGCCTGCACGGTTTGGGGACTCTTCATGTCGGTCTGAAACATG
>QHWF01000452.1 GCA_003222455.1 Acidobacteriota bacterium | reverse complement strand
CTCCGAGTTCGGCTTCACTCCCAACCGAGTGGCGGCTCTTGGCCAGAATCTCATTCTGCTCGTCAACCTGGCGTGGTCGGCGTGGCTCTATGCGTGCTTCCTGCGTCACCGGGGCTCGTTTGCCGTCTTGGAGCGATGGCAGATCGCCTATCTGCCCGTGTACTCCGTCTGGGCGGCTCTGGTGGTTGTCATGTTCCCGCCCGTGTTCGGCTACCGTTGACGCACCCCGCGCGGGCACTGCACCGGCGGATAGCCCTGACTGCGCAGGACTGCTGTGACTCTTCTGTGTCATCGAGCGTGGAGGTAACGGCCGCCGTATCTGGATTCCCCTGACCTGACAGTTCGTTCTGGCAGTCCGCGCTTCACACGGCTGGCTGCGCCACTCTTTGAGATCGCTGTGCCTTTTTCGGATCCACGAGCACGACACGGTCCAGGCGCAGCACCTCGCCGAGTGACCAGGCTTGAAACGGGCAGCCCTTGGGCGCAAACGGCGCCTCCGCATCGGCAATTTCCGAAAGATGCCCGAGGCTTGACGTCTGGATCTGTGTCAGCAGCGGATCAACGAACCGCGCGCGCGCGTCGCGCCGCGCCGCGCCGCTATTTCCTCGAACGCGAACCCACGCGTCAACGAACGGTCCCATCAGCCACGGCCAGACGGTTCCCTGATGATAGACAGCGTCGCGGGCTGCCGAATCGCCTTCATACCGCGGCGCGTAACCTGGCTCGCCCGGCGCAAGAGACCTCAACCCGACCGGCGTCAGGAGATGCCGCTCGACCGCATCGACAATTCTCCGCCCGCGTTTCCCGTCCACGAGCGCGACAGGGAGTCCACCGACGGCGAGAATCTGGTTGGGGCGGAAACTGTCGTCTCGTGTGCCCGGGACGTGATCCACGTCGACCACGTCAGCGAGGCGTCCGAGTCCTTCGTTCCAGAAGCGCTCGACGAATGCCGTGCGGCCTCGCGCGAAAACGTCGCGCCAGGCCGGGTCCAGCCGTGAGACGGCGCTCAGCGCGTTCAACCAGAGTGCCTGGATTTCGACAGGCTTGCCGATACGTGGTGTGATCACGCGATCGCCGACCCTCGCGTCCATCCAGGTGAGCTGAACCCCCGGGACGCCTGCGGCCAACAGGCCGTCCGCAGCCATCCGGATGCCGAATCGAGTGCCGCCGGCATAGCCGTTCACGATCTGTGTGACCGCGGACTCGAGCGATCGCCGCTGTTCTGCGGTCAACAGCGTCGAGTCCCTCGGGACGAGTTGCAGCAGTTCGTGCACCGCGACGACGTACCAGAGGGATGCGTCGACGGAGTTGAACTCAGGCGCTTCGCCGTGATCGGGGAACCGGTTTGGCAGCATGCCTTCAGAAACGGCTCCAGCCCATTCGACGAGAATGTCGCGCGCATCCGCCAGCCGACCGATCGCGAGACAAAGGCCACGTACAGCGATGAACGTGTCGCGACCCCAGTCGGTGAACCATGGATAGCCGGCAACGATCGTGCGTCCCGCGCCGCGGCGGACCAGGTACGCATCGGCGGCGCGGTCGATCGGCATCGTGAAAGCTGCGCGCCGGCGGCGTTCCGCCGCCCGTGCGTCATTCACCAGCCTGACGACCGCATCGGCCGACCACGTCTCTCCTGAACGCGCCGGGCTGGTTTGAAGAACCCAGACGGCCTGCTCGCCAGGAGCGGAGAGCGGCCAGCTGAACTCGCCCGGCGACGCGAGATCCTCCGTATCGTCGAGGCCACGCTCGCGTTCCGCCGTGTAGAGAAACTGCCGGTACCAATCGGGCGCATGCCGGTAGTCTCCATTGGAGAGAGCCGTCACACCAGGGAGTCCGTCGTACATGCGAAACGCGACGGCGGCGTCCCGGCGATCGGCGTCGAAATGGAAGGCTCCATTCTGATGGTGCATCGAGTGGTAGTCACGACCAGCCAGGAATGGCCTGACGCGCAACACGACGGGNNCGCGCCGTGCTGAACAAAGACTTCCTGCATCACCCGCGTGCCATCGGCCAGCTCGAATTCCCAGGTCGGCCACGGATCGTTGGTGAACCCGGCAATGTGAGCGGCTCCGTCTGGATAGAGCACGTCTAGCGCATAGCGCTGGGTCGAAAGCGCGAACGCCCCGCCCGCCGTAACGGTCCACGCGTCGAAACCGTTCACGAGGACGATTCTGCCGGTCGGAGGCGTCGTCGCGGTGAGCAGCAGCGCGTGATAGCGGCGCGTACGCACGCCAGACGACGTGCCCGACGCAAACCCGCCAAGGCCATCGGCCTCGAGCCATTCCGTCCTGTCATTGATTTGCATGTAACAGCCCCGAGTCTCAGCTCTACCTCGGTTTTGATGTCACAGATGCACGAAGGTTTCAGGCGAAGCGTGAAACCTCGCGGGGGTTTCCGTCATCGAAGCTAGGAGCGTGTCCGAGAAACGACAATTCGACCACGGAGGACAGGAGGAAAAATCCTGCTGTCTACAGGATTTAACCTCCGCGTCCTCCGCGTCCTCTGCGATAGTTGCGTAGGCGGCACGTTCTCCCTGAAACAGCGTCAACAGTGCAGGATCAGTCCGACTCGGCTGGTGGGGGCGATATCACATGGATCTCTGCGGCAAAGTGGCGGTCATTACGGGCGGGAAACGCATCGGACGCATCGTGGCACAGGAGTTGGCACAGCAGGGGATGAATCTGGTGCTGTCGTATCGCGGCTCCAAGGAGGAAGCGGAGCAGACGGTCGCCGACGTGGAAGCTGTGGGACGTCGCGCGACGATTGTGAGCGCTGATGTTTCGAAACCGGCCGATTGTCTCGGCATCTTCGATCAGGCGCTCGCCACGTTCGGGCGAGTGGACGTTCTGATCAATATGGCCTCGATCTACCGGTCGAAGCCTCTTCAGGATGTGACGGTCGACTATTGGACCACCGATCTCGACGTCAACCTGCGTTCGGCCTTCTTGTGTGCCCATGCCGCGATTCCCCTCATGCGGGGAGTTGGCGGCGGCCGGATCGTGAACTTTGCCGACTGGCTCGTTCGGAGCGGCCGGCCGCGCTACACGGGGTTCACGCCCTACTACGTCGCCAAGGCAGGGGTCGTCGCCCTCACCGAGTCGCTGGCGCTCGAAGTCGCGCGCGACAATATCCTGGTGAACGCGATCGCTCCGGGCCCGATCGTGCCTCCGCCCGACATGGACCAGCAGGAAATTGACGAAGTCGCGAAAGCCACGCCGGTCGGCCACTGGGGTGGTGAGGCTGAAATCGCCAAGGCGGTCGCGCTCCTCTGCCAGACCGACTTCATCACGGGCGAGACCATCCGCGTCGACGGAGGCCGGCACCTCGAGTAGGTCGAACAACTGGAATCAACGGTACTTTCGGAAAGGATTCAAGCATGGACAGTTCTACGCTCACCGCACCGATCGGAACGCGCAGCGATCGGCTGCTCGGTCGAAAGGTGCTCGTCACGGGCAGCAGCAAGGGCATCGGCCGCGGCATTGCCATTCGTCTGGCCGAGGAGGGCGCCGACGTTGTCATCAACTACAACAGTGACCCGCGCGGCGCCGAAGAAGCGTTGGCCGAGGTCGAGGCGCTCGGGAGACACGGCGCGATCATCAAGGCCAATCTCGGAAGCGTAGGCGAAGTGCGCGAGCTGGTCGCACAAAGCGCGAAGGCGCTTGGCGGGCTCGACGTCCTCGTCAACAACGCGGGCATCGAAAAACACGCGCCCTTCTGGGATGTCACGGAGAGCGACTTCGATGCGGTGCTGAACGTCAATCTGAAGGGCGTGTTCTTCGCCACACAGGCCTTCGTTCAGCAGTGCAGGGCCGCCGGCCGGCCAGGCAAGATTATCAACATCAGCTCGGTGCACGAAGAGCTGCCATTCCCGAACTTTGCCGCGTATTGCGCGAGCAAGGGCGGCGTCCGGATGCTGACGCGGTCGCTCGGCGTCGAGCTCGGTCCGCTCGGGATCACGATCAACAGCATTGCGCCAGGCGCGATCGAGACGCCGATCAACACGAAGCTGTTGAATGATCCGGTCAAGCTCCAGTCATTGGTGCGACAGATCCCGCTCGGCCGGCTGGGGAAACCGGCCGACGTGGCGGGTCTCGCCGTATTCCTGGCATCGACTGACAGCGACTACGTGACTGGCACGACGTACCTGATCGATGGCGGGCTGACGGTGTTCTATCAGGAACAATAGCCGACGCGGATACACGGCACGACATTCAACGCAGAAACCGCAGAACTCGCAGAACAGAGGATTTTCTCTGCGGGCTTCCGCGAGTTCTGCGTTGATCGTCGTGGGACGAACGTCACGACGCGAGGGCAAGATGCGTCCGATTCACACCGGGATCGCTGCCCTGCTGGTCTTCCCGCGGAAAATCAGCCGGCCTCGATCGCCTCGAGGCCGGCTGCCTTTCATTTCTCGATCGAGTAGATTTCCCGCCGGCCGTGATCGACGAGATCGTGATACCCTTTCATCGCTTCCTGGAACTCCTTCAGCTCCATCGATTTTCGTGTCATTTCGGCATATTTCTCCAGGCTCTCGACCTCCATCTCCGTCACAACCGTCCAATAGCGTTCGGCGCTGACGTCGGTCATCACACGCATCGAGCCGAAACCCATGTTCTGTCCCAGCTTTCCCAGAGCGAGAAACTTCTGGACCATGGGACGGGCCTGACCGGGCTTGCAGTACATGATGTCGCGAACGAGAAACATGGAATCCTCCTCATCTATCTAGTCTAACTGTGCGCGCTGAAGGGCAGGCTGTGCACTTCTCGCGGCGCCGCACTCCATGGCCATCGGCCTTCCACTTCCAGCACTAGCGTAGCACTCAGAAAGGTGCGGAGCAGGATGATGCCAGTTAGCATCAGGAGGTTCGCCGGCGTGGGAACGGCGGCCACGGTCGCAATGATGTCGGCCGCAACCAGGAACTCGAGGCCGAGCAGCGTGGCGCGGGCGAGTCGCTCTCGAAGCGTGGAACTCCCGGCCTCGAAGGCATCGCCGGCGATCAGCCGGCGAGCAAAGTTGACGATCGCCGCGACTCCACCGGCGAAGACAACCGCGATGCCCATCCCTTCGAGACACCGCGCCACGAGCTCGATCATCACCTGAAAGGTCATGCGATTCGCTATGGCAGCTCCGCGGCCGGTGCTGACCTGAGCGTCACTCCCTGAGCACCGCATCCACTGCACGCGCGCGCTGCCGCGATCACAACCTCGGACTCGCTGGTTGCTGCCGCGGGGATGACTTTGTCCGCGTGGTGCGTCATTGGCGTGCCGCACGCCGGACACGGCACTGGTTTCGCCGCCTCGGTCGCTTCTTCGTCGATCGTCACCTGCTCGCGGCCGTGCCGCAGCACTTTCGACATCCAAATCAATTCGCGGATGAAGCGATCCGACCGCCTCACGAACGCGTCGTCCAGGAGCCGCCCGTCCTCGGCGAAGACCTTCCCAACCTGGCCGATGTTGATATCCCAGAAGATCGTCACCAGGCCCAACTCGCGCATCACCGGCAGCAGGCTCTGGACGACGCGGATGCCGGCGAACGGACCCGCCGACACGCCGACCAATCCAACGGCCTTGTGGATGTACTCGTTGAGGCAGCTATCGAGGATGTGCTTCAGCAGTCCGGGGAAACTGTGGTTGTACTCGGGCGCGACAATCACCAGACCATCGGCAGCACTGATCGCTTCGGAGTACGCCGCCTGTTTGATCGCTTCACCCGCATCATCCACAGGAAGCGGCAGCGCGGCGATATCGATGACGTGACTGCGGACGCCGGCGCGGCGATTCAG
>QHWF01000451.1 GCA_003222455.1 Acidobacteriota bacterium | reverse complement strand
CTGGGCGGCGTCCGGGTCGCTCTTGCGGCCGGCGAGAATCTGGCCGGTGGCGTTGGTCTGGACGGTGATCGAGATCGGGCTGATTCTCCTGCTGGAGAGGATCGTTCCCGTGGCGGTGACTGCCGGACTCAGACTGGTCACGTTTCTGGTCGTCGTCTTGGACACCGTGATGTTCGTCTGCCCCGATGCCACCGTTGCCGGCGTGGCCGCAGACTGGACCGCAGCGCTGATGAACCTGAACTGCGTCGTATTGACCACGCTGGACACCGTAAACGTGCCGTTGTAAGCCGACTGGGCCGCGTTGGCGATGGTGACCGTGTCGCCCGCCGCAAACCCGTGCGGCGAGCCGGTGGTCACGGTCGCGGTGCTCTGGGTGGTCGAGCTGCCCGAGGTAGGATGGGTGATCGAATTCACGTTGTTCGTCACCGTCGAGGTTGCGGTGATGAGGCCTGTCGCCGAAACCGATTGTCCCGAAGACAGGGCATAGGTAAACGTGTTCGCGTCGAGAACGGTGATCGTATACGTGCCGTTATAGGCAGAAGGCGTCGCGTTCGCGATGGTGACGCTCTGACCGGAGCTGAAGCCGTGCCCCAGGGAGGTGGCTTGGGCGGTCGTCCCTGCAAGGCTCGAGGGCGAGCTCAGGTTGTACTTGAAGGTGTTGGTGGTGGCCGAGGTGATCGTAAACGTACCGTTGAACACCGGATCATTGGTGACCCCGGAGATCGTGATCTGGGTCAGCGCGGAGTATCCGTGCGAGGGAAGCGTGGCGGTGGCGGTCGCGCTGACGGCGGTCAGCGTCTGCACCAGCTTCTTGCCGAACACCGTCTGCCCCGAGGAGGACGTGCCCGCGGCGGCCGACAGCCCGTAGGTAAACGTATTGGCGTCGATCTTGATGATCGGCGCGTCGCTGACGTTGTAGGCGGCGGGCGTGGCGCCGGTGACATCCACGAAGTCGCTGGTGTTGAGACCGTGGTTGGTTGCAGTCGCCGTACCGGTATTTCCGCTCGGCGTCGACGGCAAGGTGTACTGGAAGCTGCTCGCGGTCGCACCGGAGATCGTGAAAGTGCCGTCGTAGAGCGTCGGGGTGGCGCCGCTGATGGTGACGCTGTCGCCGTTCGAGAACGGGAACGACGCTCCACTCGCCGTCGCCGTCGTGCCGCCCAAGGGCGTTTGGATGGTGGTCACCGGGTAAGTCGCATACGCCCCGAGTATCGCGGGGGTGATGGCGGTGTTGCCGATGTTGAAGGCGGTCGCCGACAGGGTGCTGCCGCTCGTGCACGTTCCGGTGCAGGTATACAGCTTGCGCGTGGCCTGGGTGTTCGGGAAGGCGATGCGCAGCTGCTCGGCGACGCCCCCTTTCTCGACCAGGTCTCCGTCGGGGCTGTCCGAGCCCTGCCCGACGTCGGTCGGCGCAAACGGGGCGCGGAAGTTCCAGAACGCGGAGGGCTGGGTCCAGAAGCTGAGAGCCGAGTTGGAGATAAAGCCGGTGGACGAGTTGGTGGCGGCGAAGCCGTTGGCGTCGGCGAGGAACACGTCCCCGGTTGCAGTAAGGGTCGCCAGGTCGTAGAGCTTCAGGTTGCCGAACCAGCGCGGCGACTTTGCCGGGTCGGGGCGGAACACGCCGATGTACACCTGGTTGAGGTTGGTGCCGCGGACATTCACGCTGACGGGCATCGAGCTCGAGGCGAACACGCTGTTGACCGACTGGACTTCCCCGAGAATCTGCTTCAGGGCATTGACGATTTCCGAGCCCCCGTTGGCTGAGGACACCGCGAAGTATTTGCCCTTGCCGTTGATGGCAACGCTCTGCAGCAGCGCCGTCATGGACGGCCCCTGGCCGCTGGTGCCCGGATCGACCTCCAGGACATAGGTCGTGACGCTCTGGTTGCCGGGAAGGTCGGCTCTGCAGTCGCCATTCGCCAGGAACCTGGAGTACTCGTCCATCCAATTGCCCTGCTGGCCGTTCGGAGTGATGGAGATCGTGTCGGGCGGGTTCTTGCCCACGAGCCCGGCGAGCTTGGTCTGGGCGTCGGCGAGCGCCTGGGAGTTTTCGGCCGCGGGTCCGTTGCTGATGTAGATCTGGAAGTTCTTCTGGCAGGCGTTCGTGATCGGGCTGGTGTAGGTTCTGGTGCCCACATCGGCAAAGGCATTGCCCGGCAGGCTGGCCGCGGGCGGGTTGTTCGCCGTGTTGCCGCCGTAGTCGCGCTTTGCCTGGCCGAAACCCAGGTTCGCCGTGATCCCCGCCCAATAGGCATACGCCTCGTACATCATCTCGGAGACCTCGTTGTTGTTGCCCTTGTCGCCGATTTGGTCGAAATTGTTGATGACGGTCATCAGCGCAGGCTTGTTGGTGCTGTCCATCTGCCGTATCCCGAAGCGGACGTAGGCGCCGTGGTTGTCGGGCTGGCCGGATTCGTTGAACAGCATCAGGCCGAAGTTGAAGTCGGAGGAAGCACTTTTAACCACCGTGACCATGGCGCTCTTCTCGTTGGCGAAGGCCTGGTTCCAGTTGGCGGTGTTGTCGACCATGAACAGCACGTTCGGCCGCTGCGCGGTGAAGCTCGGGTTGGCGAGGAAGATGTCGATGTCCTCGCCGACCGGGTCGAACGCGGCGAAGCCGCGCGGAATCGCGACCCCAAATGCGAGGACGACGGCGGCGAGTGCCTTCAGGGTGCTGTTGAGCTTCATGATGAGCCTCTTGAGTCGCAAACTACGGGCAGTTGCCCGCCGGCAGGCGCATTCTCACGCCCTGCGAAAGATTGATCTGGGCCCCGGTGACGGAGTCGGTGGCGCCCGCGGAAATTTCCCAATTCGTGTCCTCCGGCGCGATATTGCTGGTCAGCGTGTAATTGGTCGCTGCCGTCGAGCTGACGCAGGCCGGGCGATACATCGTGATCGGATAACCATTGACCACCTTGGGAACGGAAGGGGTCCCGGCGGGCCATTGCCCGGCGTTGTTGGCGGCGTCGCTGAAAAAAGCGTAGGTGCTGATGCTATTTTCGATGGCCTGCTGGGCGCTCGCCTCGAGCGCGCGCTGCGCCTGCATGTTGCCCACCACCTTGAGGTTGGTGCTCGAGAGACGGATCATCGAAACGACAAACAGCGTGATCATGACAAGCATGATCAGCACTATCAGCAGCGTCGCGCCACCCTGCTTGCGGAAAGACCGCTTCACGGGTTTTCCCTCCTCGCGCTCAGGTTCGTCAGCCGGAGTCCGCTGAAATACGAATGCCGCTTGAACTGATCGTTGTACGGCCCGTAGACGAGTCCGGTTCCCTGTACGGTTCCCGCGCCGAGCACGGCGGAGGAAGTGGCGACCGGATAGGTCTTGGTATCGGAGTAGCCGAGGCTCGGCTCGGTGTTGCGTGCGATCAGCCACACTTTGGCGCTCACCGCGTTGGCGAAATCCACGACAGTCGGCGCGGCGGTCGAGATGTTGGGGATGTACACGTCTGCGGCGCCGTCGCCGATCCTTTGGGTGGAACTGTTCGCGCTATTCGGGCTGTTGTCGATGCCGTATTCGATCTTGAACGCCTCGATTCCCTCCGCAATCGCGACCACGTTGAACTTCCGATTACCGCTTGCATCGACCCCCAGCTCGAGCCGTTTCAGCGTGGGGATCGGCCTGCCCCCGTCGTCGTTCGCCCCGGTGCACACGTCGCCGCTTCCGGCCGGAACGCTGCAGGGCGCGACAAAATAGATGTGCACGTGGTACTTGCGGATCGATTCGGCGTTGCCGTTCTTCTTCCTGATTGTCGCCAGCGTTACACCGTCGGCCCTGCTTGTCGGGGTGATGGTGCTTCCCGCGCCGAACTGGATCTCCACCGTCGCCGGGTCGGTCTGTATGTAAACCTCGTTCGAGACGCCGGTGTCGGCGGTCGCGACGGCGGGGAGAAGACCGTCGCCGGGATATCTCAGCGGTGTCGTCCCGGCCCGGCGGATCACGAGGACGTCGCTGCCCGGGTACAAGTTCACATTCGGCAGCAAGGTCGCTGCTCCGCAGGTGGTTGCCGAAAGATCCGGCCTGCTCGCTTGGTTCGCAACGACATACCCCTGCACGGGAACGCCGAGGGCAGCCGCCAGCGCCGCAGCATCCCCGATGATGCACGGATCGGGAAGGGTCGTGCCATCGGCATACGCCGAGTAGCGACCGTAGTAGCCGGCAAGATGGATATCCTGGGTGACTGCTTCCATCGCATAGCGCCCGTTCTCGATCTGTTGCGCAGACTTCTGCAATTCGCGCTGGCTCTGGCTCGAGTTGGCGAACACGACCGCCAAGCCCGCCAACAACATCAGGCCGAGGGTCATCGCGACCATCAGCTCGATAAGGGAAAGACCGTGCTGTTTGAACTCGTTCATGATCAGCTCAGCTTGGCGATTTGCAGCGTCGTCCAGACCACCCGGCGCCTGGTCTCGGGGCCATA
>QHWF01000450.1 GCA_003222455.1 Acidobacteriota bacterium | reverse complement strand
CGATTGTTCTTTGACTGGCTGGCTAGGAGCGTGTTCTTGTTTCTCAGACACGCTCCTGGACGGCCGCGACGAATCCGCTCGGCGAACCAATCCGGAATCCAATCCGCAATCCGCAATCCGCAATCCGCAATGACGTGCTCGCACCCGTGCCCACGCCTGGAGTATCAGGGGATACCCGATGTAGACATACGTCACGAATGCCGCCGGGAGCCAGAACATCAGCGCCACGTCGTTCACGTGCCTGAGGAGGCGGGTTCCGCACTTCGCGCGAGTGCGGGGCTCGGAGCGCCAAGCTTGAACACGTGCGCGTTCACAGTGAATCCTCCAGGACCGGCTCCGAGGTGCCGAGCAACGTGTGTCGTACGCGGCGCCAGAAGCTCGCGCGCTTCCGTTGGAACGTGTCAAAACGGGGCGCGCGCGGCTGAACGCGACCGAACGCCGACGCGTCCACCTTGATCGATCGCGAAGCCTCGGCCGAGCGCACCGGCGGCGGCCACACGGCCGCCCCGCCGACCGACGCGGCGCCGGTCTGTAGCGGACGGCCGTGGAGCAAGCGGTACTGCTCCGCCAGCACGCGGCGCTGCTCCAGGATTTCGCGCTCGCGCGCCGCCACGTCCAGTTCGCGCTGACGGAGCTGCTGCTCACGCTGCTCGAGCTCGTCCGGGCGACGCTCCTCGTTCAGCGAGGTGCGGCTGAAGCCGGACCCGATCGCAGACGACGAAGCGACAGCCGGCAACGTGGCTGCCTCTGAGCTCGGAGGGAACCCGGCCGATACCGACGCAGGGACGGGCGTGGGCACGCGCGACGCCGTGCCGGCAGCCTCCGGTTCTTGACGCATGCGGTCCACGGCGCTCGGTTGCAGCAGCGCCGCCGCCGCTGCCGGATCCGCCGGGACCACCGACGCGCGACGATTCGGGTTCGACCGTGGCCCGAGCACGCCGGTCGAATCGAGATCTTCGATGACGGCATCGACGAGCGTGCCGTCGATCTCGCTCTTCTCTTCACCGTAGCCGAACACGAGCGCGGCGTCGGCGATGACGTTGATCAACCGCGGCACGCCGCCGCTGCGCGCATGAACGCGGGCGGTGACGTCCTGCTTGAACACCATCGGCGGTCCGAGCGCTGCGCGCGCCAACCGGTGGTTGACGTAGTGCGCCGTTTCATCGGCGTCGAGCGGCTCGAGGTGGTAGCTCACCGTGATCCGCTGCCGCAGCTGTTCGAGCTCCGGCCGATCGAGCTTGTCGCGCAGGTCGGGCTGGCCGATCAGGACGATCTGCAGCAGTTTCGACTTCTCGGTCTCCAGGTTCGACAGCATCCGGATTTCTTCGAGCGAGGGCAGCGTCAGGTTCTGCGCCTCGTCGATCGCCAGCAGCACCGACCGTCCCGCGCTCCGTTCACGCACCAGGAACTCACCGAACTCCTTCAGCATCTGCGGCTTCGATTTGCCCGAGGCGTCGAGGCCGATGTCGATCATGGCCGACTCGAGCAGCTCGCGCGGATCGAGCAGCGTGTTCATCACACGCGCCACGGTGGTGCGGGTGTCCAGCCCGCGGAACAACGTCTGCAGCACCGTCGTCTTGCCCGATCCAATCGCGCCGGTGATGACCACGAAGCCCGCGTGCGTTTCGATGCCGTAGCGCAAGTAGCTCAGCGCCTCCTGGTGGCCGCGGCTCGGATAGAGATAATCGGGATCCGGCGTCAACGCGAACGGCCGCTCACGCAGCCGATAGAACCGTTCATACATGTGATCGCTCCGTTACTCTCCGGCCGCCGGTGACAGCGGCACTGATGCCGGGCGCTGGGACAGACGGAGGCCATGCACCACGACCGTCGCATCGCTCTTCACGCGGACCTCCGTCACGATGTCGTTCTCGATCGCAGGCAGGACGTCGCGTATCGCGTACTCGTAGTCTTCGGGAAAGTCGATTTCCGTCCACGGATAGCCGCGCGTGCCGACGACGTGCAGCGGGCGCACGCGCGCAAAGTCGGCAAAGGCGTGCGGCGCCCACTCGCGCAAACCGCCGGCGGCGACGTGCGCGTCCAGAAGCCCCGCGAGCAGCCGCGCGCCCGCGCCGCCGAATTTCGCGATGCCGACGTTTTCGCCGTCGGTCTCCTCTGCCGCCAGCGCCTTGGTGATTTCGACGACGCGGCCGCGGCGCGCCTTGATTTTCATTTCCTCGTGGCCGAGCGGATCGTCGGCATACGAAATGAGCAGGGCGTCTTCGTGGCGCGCAGACAGGAGGTCGGTCAACAGCTGCGGGTGGAACAGGACATCACAATTCATGACGAGGAACCCGTCCAACAGCAGAGGTCGGGCCAGCCACAAGGAGTAAAGACTGTTCGTATGCGCATAACGAGCGTTCTCGACATAGGTGATGTCGCGGCCACACGTCCGTCTCACGCGGTCCACCTGGCACCCCACGACGACCGCAATGTCGTTGATCCCGACACTCCGGAGCGCGTCGATCTGCCGCTCGATCAAGGTCTGATCGCCGACCCGAAGCAGGCACTTGGGCTTGTTGCCGATCGTGCCGCTCAGCCGCGACCCCTTGCCGGCCGCCAGAATCACCGCTCTCATCCACCTCTCCTTGAATGTGCCGCCGTGGCTTCAGGCCGCCGCGGCGACGCGCCGTCGGGCCCGCGCCAGCTCGAACGCCTTGGCCATGTATGCCTGCCGCTCATCCCTGTTCACAGCGAATGCCAGAAAGATCCCGCCGTAGCACAAGGCGCCGGCGGCTGCTGTGATGGCGACGCTCCACAGCCGGGTTGGCAGCGCATCGCGAAGTGGCACGACGACGGCAGCCATGACCGCAATGGGCCAGAGCGTCGGCCACACCGCGGTGCGGAAGGCGTCAGCCACCGTGAGACCGACGCGCCGGCACGCGGCCGGCCAGAGGACGAAGATCGACGTGACGGCCACCGGGAGCAGCGTGCCGAACGCCTGGCCGACCAGGCCGAACCGGCGGATCCACCACAGGCTCAGCGCGACGTTCGCGAGCGCCGCGCCCGCGTTCGAAAACGCGAGCATCCGGTGTTGCCCGGCGCCTTTCAGCAGCGTCGTCGCCGTTGCGTTGCCGACGCGGATGGCAACGACGCCGATCAGAATCTGCGCCACGACCACGCTGCCGTCGAAGTGCGGCCCGACCCACGCGTGAATCAAGGGCCGCGCGAGCAGCGCCAGCGCCGCGGCGAGCGGCACGACGCTGACCAGCGACAGCCGCGTGCCCTGAATGAAGATCGCGCGCAACCGCTCCGGCTTCTGCGCGGCATCGCTGTCGACCACCATCGGCAGCAGCACGCCATTCAGCTGATTCGTCAGCCGCTGGAGCACTTCGGCCAGACGCTGCGGGATTGTCCACAGCGTCACCGCCGCGGTCGAGATGTACGCGCCGATGATGATGGCGTCGATCGAGTAATTCAGCTTGTTCGACCAGTCGATGATGGAAATGTAGACGCTGAAGCCGGTGAGCTCGCGCACCCGTGACCACTGGCAGAGCGACGGGCGGAGCGAGAGCGCGGGAAACACGTGATACGCGTTCAGCCGATAGACCACATACGTGAGAACCCGGATCGCGGTCGTCGCAGCCACGAGCTGTACGAGATTGAACCCGGCCAGCAGCGCCGCGACGTTCACGAGCGCGACGAGTGCGCTGCTGCAGATGCCGACGACGTTGTTCAAGTCGTACCGCTGAAAGCCGTTGATGATGCCGCCGAAGATGCTGACCGGAAATCCGAGCGAGACATACACGCCGATGATCAGGAGCAGCGACCGCGCCGTCGCCTGCTCGGCCGGATCCTTCACGAGGTAGGCGATGTTGAAGGCGAGCAGCAGGAATACGACGTAGGCGACGCACCCCGTGATGCTGAAGATGCCGAACAGGGTGCTCGCGATTTCGTTCAGTCCACGCGCGTCGCGCCGGGCGCGGTAGTGAGCCACGAACCTGACTATCGAGCCGCCGAAGCCGAGATCGAGGATCGAGAAGTACGTGGTCAGCGCCGCCGTCAACATCCAGAGCCCGTACGCCGACGGCCCCAGTTCCCTGAGATTGAAGGGCAGGAGCAGGAGGCCGATGATCGCATCGATCGCGATCGCGAGGTACCTGGTCGAGACGTTCCGTGCCACCGTCACGAGCGGGCGGTGCTCGGCGTCGCCCCACAGATCCCGCGGTCCGGCAGCCGGAGTCACTTGGCGCCCTTTCCGAACAGAATCACCTTGACCGTATCGATCGCGATCGTCAGGTCGAAGAAGATCGAGAGATGCTTGATGTAGTAGAGGTCGTAGCGGAGCTTTTCGGTTGCGTCTTCGATGGAGGACCCGTATTGATACTTGACCTGCGCCCATCCGGTGAGTCCCGGCTTGACGGCGTGGCGCTGCATGTAGAACGGGATCTCGCGCGCGAGCTGTTCGACGAAGAACGGGCGTTCCGGTCGCGGGCCGACAAAGCTCATGTCGCCGTTCATGACGTTCCACAGCTGCGGCAGTTCGTCCAGCCTGGTGAGCCGGATGACGCGCCCCACCCGGGTAATGCGCGGATCGGCATCGCTGGCCCACAGCGGCATGCCGGCCTCCTCGGCGTCGATCCGCATCGATCGGAACTTGTACATCCTGAAGATGCGCCCGTTCTCCCCGACCCG
>QHWF01000449.1:11122-16278 GCA_003222455.1 Acidobacteriota bacterium | reverse complement strand
GGAGCGCGTCGCCGGAATTCCCGCGCGTGAGCAGCACGTTGCCGAGATTGTTGTGCGCGAGCGCGTAATCCGGATTGATGCGCAGCGCCTCCCGATATTGATCGATCGCCTCATCCAGCCGTCCGGCGACGGTCAGCGCCGTAGCGAAGTTGAAGTGCGCGGCGGCCGATTCCGGTCTCAACCGCACCGACGCTTCGAGATGGGCGGTCGCTTCGGTCGTGCGCCCTTGATCCAGATAGAGCTGCGCGACATCGTCGTGCAGTTGCACCCGCAGCGGGTCGCGCCGAATCATGCTCTCGTAGCCGACGATGTCCTCGGCGATCGCTTTCGCTCGAAATGCCGCGTTCAGCGTCTGCAGGTCGCGATCGTCACGCGTCAGCACCTGAATCCACAGATCGCCCATTTCGTCCTGCGACCACTGGCCCCAGGTGACCAGTGTCGGCGGCCGCCGTGGATTGCGGGGATTGTCGGCGGAGTTGTCGAACGTGTAGCGCACGGACAGGGTCGTCCCTCTCGGCAGCATGAAGGGGGCGACGTAGCGATACACATGTTGCCACCGGAAATCCCAGTCCTTGATGAAAATGAGCCACCTGGTGGTTCCATCCGGCAGGGTGGCGATGCCTCGGACTTCGCGTGCGCGATAGTGCGCGTGCGGTTGCACCGCCTGCACCTCCGCGTCGACCGGCAGCACGAACGAGTCGGTGACCGCGTAGTCCTTCTCTCCTGCCGCGATGTCGATGCTTTGCCGGCCCAGTCGCAGCATCGCAGGCGTTCGTTCCGGCGGGTCGCTGCCGAAATAGAAACCAACCGACGGCTCGACGACTTCGGGCTTGCCGCTCGGTTTCATGTGCACTTCGACGACGAGGTCGGTGCGCGGAGCGAGGCGCCACGCCAGGCCCTTCGGGAGCAACGGAGCGACCTGGCCCGGCGTCCAGCCGAGAAAATGGCCGTCCGGGTAGACGGCGGAGTGCGAAAGCAGTCCGTCGTACCCCGGAGCTGGGTCCTGTGTCGAGCACACGCGAGGCCGGCGTGCGATCGATCCGGATGTTGGCGTGATGCACGACCTTCGCGTTGCCAGGCCGGAACTCCACACCCCTGACGTAGCGCATGCTCTCGATTGGAATCGGCAGCACGAACACGCGCGAAACATCGGTGCCCTCCGCCGCGAGCACATACGGCTGCGCCAACGCGACGACGAGATCGGGTCTGCCGAGCTGCCATCCGTCCGTCCATTGCGGCGGCGTCGGCAGGTCCGCGGGGTCGCCTTCAGGAGCGCCGTCTTCGAGCCATCGTTGCAGGACCCGGATCTCGTCGTCGGTGAGCGGACGATGCCCGATGAAGTCGCCGTAGCCCGGCTCCGATTTCCAGGGCGGCATCACACGCGTTTTTGTCAACGCCGCAATCTGTGTCGCGTGCGGTCTGGCTGTCGCATACGTGAGCAGGCTGAACGGAGCGGATCCGTTCGGGTGATGGCAGACTGCGCACCGCTCGAAGACGATCGGCGCGACGTCTGTGGCAAACGTGACCGGGCCGGCCGACGCCGGCTCGAGGCCGCAGGCCATCACCACTGAGGCGACATTGAATACCAGCAATCGGCCGAAGGGTGGCGGCATCATTTCCGAATGTGACGAGCCGGTCGAGGACAGGGCTATTCTCGCGCAACCTCGTCGGATGCCCGCGTCGTTTTCGCACAGAAGAGACATCAATACATTGATTTGCGAGACTGGGGTCGGCGGCGTTTCCCGAATCGATGGCTTCTACATCGCGCGGCGACCACTCGCCGACGAATCTAACCAACTCCATCAGAAGATCACTTTCGCGCCAAACTGAATCTGCCGCGGCGTGCCGACGATGCTGGTAATGGTTCCGGCAGTGCCCGCGCCGATGGCGGCGTTCGGCAGATCGAATTGAGGCGTGTTGAAGACATTGAAGCACTCGGCGCGAAATTGAAGCCGCGCGTCCTTCTTGATGCCGAACTCCTTGAACAGCGAGAAGTCGAAGTTCACGCGCCCCGGCCCGTACAGGATATTCCGGCCCGAATTGCCGTAGGTGAATGGCGCCGGCGTCGCAAACGCCGACGTGTCGAACCAGCGATCGACGGTCGGGTTCGACAGCGTGCCGTCGCCGATGCGATCGGGGCGGCTGCCCGTGCCGGTATTGACCGTCGCCGCATTGAGCGTCGGCGTGAACGGCAAACCCGTCTGAAACGTGTTGATTCCGTTCACCTGCCAGCCGCCCAGCACGTAGTCCGCCGGGCCGCCGCCGCTCAGCCAACGGTGCCCGTCGCCGAAAGGCAGCGCATAGTTCCAGGCGATGGTCAAACGATGGCGGATGTCGAATGGCGAATTGCCGCGATCAGCGAGGCGATTGCGAGGGTCCTGTGGCAACGGCCCGTCCGCGCCACCGCCGAAGCTTTGACCCACTGTGTCAATTGAATGGCCCAGTGTGTACGAGAGTAAGCCGCTCAACCCGTGCGTCAAGCGCTTCGTCGCGCTCACTTGAAGGGCGTGATAGGAGGCCGTGCCGTCAGACACGGCCCACGTCACATCGGCCAGCGTGGGACGCACGGCGAAAAACGGCCTGCGATTGTCGACGGGTCCCGATCCCGGCACCGCCTGATTGAGGTTGTAGGTGGTGTCGAGATGGCGCCCAAGGTTGCCGACATACGAAGTTTTGACCAACAAGGACCAGGGCAATTCGCGTTCGAGGGTCAGGTTGAACTGTTCGGCATAACCGGGCCGATAGTTCGGGTCGACGCCGATGACGCTGCCGCTCGGATTGTCGGCAAGGGTCAGATCGAGCCGCGGAATCGTGGGAAAGCCGTCGCTGACGCGCCGCGTGACGAACTGGGTGCCAGGGTTGAAGCTGTAAATTGGCCCGAAGGGCACGTGGCGCTGCAACCGCAAGGCGTTGCCGCCGTGCCCCGCCGTGTTCCAGAAGATACCCGCTCCGCCGCGCACGACGGTGTGTTGTGCAACCTGGTAGGCGAAGCCAAGACGCGGCGCAAATGCCTTCTTGAAGGTCTTGACACCCGCGGTGTCGCTCACGCCGTTCCGGCCTGCGACGAGGACCGTTGCCGTTGTGGGATCGAAGCTGGCCCACAAGTTCGACGTTTCGCTGGGAGGCGTGTCGAGCTCGTACCGCAGCCCGACGTTCAACGTCAGCGTTTGCGTCGCGCGCCAGTCGTCGGCGACGTAGAGGCCGTACTCCGTGGTGCGAATGGCCGCATCAGCCAGGAGGTAGTCCTGCTCGATCAAGCTCGGCGCGCCGAGCAGGAACGAGGCCATCACGTGGCCGCCCGTGTTGTTTGCCGGGTTGTTGGTGATGTTCGGCGTGAAGTTGAAACGCCCGTTGCCGCGGTTGGTCTGAAACTCGCCCATGTGCCGCCGGCGCACGTCCACGCCGGCCTTGACCGTGTGCTGGTCGCCGGCCACGATCAGATTGGTCACGTATTGAAACGTCTTTTCGTGCCGCAGAATCGGCAGCGAGCGGCTCTGACCGATGCCCGTGTAACCCGCCGGGCTGAAAATCGGGATGCCATTCTGTTGCTCCTGCTGGTTCGCGTTGGGCACGCCGAGCTGTTCGCCGAGTTGATCGCCGGGTGCGACGTCGGCTTGCGTGAAATCGAGATTGAAATGGTTGTAGCCGCCGCGTGAATCCAGGAGCAGACGCGGTGAGAACACATGCACCCAGCCGACCACGGCGTGCTCCCCGAGCAGCGCGGAAGGACCCGCGAAGGTGTCTTCATTACCGAGGCCGACGGCTTTCGACACACCGGGAAGCTGGACGGGAGGGAACGTATACGGGTTGATCGTCGCCGTCTTCGACCGGGAATAGCGGGCGAGGAAGTTGTTCCGTTCGCTGTGCGTGGGTTGTGACCAGGTTGTTGGACAAGGCGGCCGAAGTCGGCAGCGGGTACGCATTCATCAGCTTGGCCGTCACCGGATCCCAGCGGCTTGACGGAATGACGTTGCCGGGGAAGGGCTGCCGCGTGATGCCCCCGCCGGGGAGCGCGACCGTCGTCAGCGGATCGTAGATCGTCCCCGCCACCTCGCTGAAGTCCCCCTGCCGCATCTTCACGGTCGGCACCGTGTTGACGAACACGCGCCCCACCGTTTGACGGAACCCGTCGTAGTCGGCGAAGAAGAAGGTCTTGTTCCTGATAATCGGTCCACCAATCGCGCCGCCGAATTGATTCTGCTTGAACGGCGGTTTCTGTTGCCCGGCGCGGTTGGCAAAGAAGTTGTTGGCGTCGAACCGGTCGTTGCGGAGGAACTCGTAGGTCGCGCCGTGAATCGTGTTGCCGCCGGACTTGGTCACGACATTGACCTGCGCGCCGGGATTGCGCCCTTGCTCAGCGGAGAAGAGATTGGTCTGCACCTTGAACTCCTTGATCGCTTCCACGTTCGGGCGCACGACGATTACGAGCGTCAGCCTGGTGTTGTTGTCGATCCCGTCGTACAGATAGTTGTTCGAGCTTTCTCTGTTGCCGTTGGCAAACAGCTCCGTGCCGGGCCGCAGGTCGTCGGGCCGCGTTCCACTCATGATGGTGCCGCGCATGCCGGAGCCCGCGCCCGACACGCCGGTGCTGAGCGTGGCAAGCTGCACGAAGTTGCGCCCGTTGAGCGGCAGATCCTGCACCTGTTTCTCTTCAATCACGCTGCCGAGCACGGACGATTGGGTTTCGAGCAGCGGCGAGGTGCCCTGGATCAGCACGCTCTCGCTGACCAGCCCGACTTCCAGGTCCAGGTCAATCTGCGCGCGTTGATTGACTTGCAATTCCACGCCCGTGCGCTCGACCTTGCGAAAACCGGGAAGTTCAGCCGTGAGCCTGTAGCGACCGGGTTGCAGCGATGTGAAGATGTAGGCGCCGCCGTCACTGGTCGTGACTGAGCGGCTGACGCCGGTGGCTTCGTTGGTCAGCGTGACGGTGACGCCGGGCACGACGCCGCCGGAAGTGTCTTTGATCGTCCCGACTAAATCCGCCGTGGTCACCTGGGCGCTTGCCAGAGCAGACGTGACCAACAGGAAAGCCACGACGATCAACGCTGAAATCGCGGAACCCGCAGAGAAAACCGGTTTCATGCCGTTCCTCCAAATCGAAGACAGCTTCTAAAGCCGAACACTTGTCTCCGATCGCACGGACACCGGCTTTA
>QHWF01000449.1:379-11028 GCA_003222455.1 Acidobacteriota bacterium | reverse complement strand
TGCGGTGAATGTCGTGCCGTTTGAGTTTCATGCCCGTCCTCCAATCGGTCACTAGTGTAGGATGTTGGCCGATTTCGGGTGGCCAAATCGGCAAGGCCGGAGAACGTGCGCCGCATCATGTCCAGACAGATCTCGTATTTCACGCGGACGTCTCTCTACGCGGCGCTGGCGCTGGGGTGCTTCGTTACCCATCCGCCAGCAGCCGTTCGCGCGCAGTCCGGCACGGCCACGCCGGCCTACGACATCTACGCCGTTCGCTTCGGCGTCCTGCCACAATTCCCGCTCTCGGGTCTCGTCGCGGGCGCCGACAAGGAGCAAAAGCTCGACATCCCGGTGATGGTGTGGGTGGTCAAGGGGAGCGACGGCCGGATCGTCCTCGTGGACTCCGGTTTCTATCGCGAGAAGTTCGTCACGCGGTGGAAGGTGCAGCACTTCTCAACCCCCGCCGCGGCGGTGGCCAGGCTCGGCATCCAGCCCGATCAGGTGTCGGACATCATCATCACGCACATGCACTGGGACCACGCCGACGGTCAGGACCTGTTCCCGAAGGCGACGGTCTGGATCCAGAAGGACGAATACGAGTACTACACGGGCGACGCGTGGCAGGATGCGAATCGCCGCGGCGGCGGCGCCGATCCGGACGTCATGCTCGCGCTCGTCAAGCGGAACTTCGCCGGGCAGCTCCGGCTGGTGCACGGCGACAACCAGACGATCATCCCCGGCTTGACGTGCTACACCGGCGGCCGGCACACGTACGCGTCACAATACGTCGGCGTCAACACCGTCGGCGGCACGGTCGTGCTCGCGTCCGACAACGTGTATCTGTTCCAGAACCTCGACGCGCATCGGCCGATCGCGCAGACGCTCGACGCCGCCGCGAATCTTCAGGCGCAGGATCGGATGCGCACGCTCGCCGCGCGAACCGGCCTCGTCATCCCGGGGCACGACCCGGCGGTGTTCACGCGGTTCCGCGCCGTCGCCGACGGCGTCGTGCAGATCGCGCCGGATCGTGCGGGCACCGCTCGCTGACGTCGCGGGCCGATGTGCGCATTAACTGACGCCGCCGTGGAACGCAAAGGCCGCGAAGGCCGCTGAGAAACACTGTTTTTCTTTGCGTCCTTTGCGGCCTCTGCGTTGATCGTCGTGGCTGACAACGGAGGGTTGCCCGGTTCGTGGACGTACTCATCATGGAGGCGATCATGATTCGAAGAGCCCTGCTCCTGGTCGTGCTCAGCGTCTGCGCGTCCCTTCCCGCGGCTGCCCAATCGACCGAGAGCGGCCGCATCACCGGCGTCGTGAAAGACAACCAGGGCGGCGTCGTGCCCGGCGCGACCGTCACGCTCGCCGGACCGTCGCGCCTGTCCACGTTCGTGACGACCGCCGACGGCAGCTTCCGGTTCCTCGACGTGCTTCCGGGCGAGTACCAGATCACCGTCGAGATCGGCGGGTTCGCGAAGTTCACGCGGACCCACATCACCATGATCGTCGGCGCGAGTGTCGAGGTTCCCGTCGCGCTGCAGCTCGCCGGCGTCGAGCAGGAGGTGACGGTGACCGCGGCGTCGCCGCTCATCGACGCGCGCGCCATGGGGACGGCGGCGACGATGACCGCGACCGATCTGGAGGCGATTCCGACGTCGCGCGATCCGTGGGCGCTGCTGCGAACCGTCCCGGGGGTCGTCACCGACCGCGTGAACGTCGCCGGCAACGAGTCGGGCCAGATGGGCAGCTTCATCGCCAAAGGCCATCAGGGCGACACCGTCTGGACGCTCGACGGGATCGTCATCACCGACGAGGGCGGCGGCTCGCCGACCTACTTCAATTTCGACGCCTTCGATCAGGTGCAGATCTCGACCGCCGGGAACGACATCAAGCAGCCGACCGGCGGCATCGGCTACAACCTGGTCCTCAAGCGCGGCACGAACCAGTTCAAGGGCGGCGCAAACGGCTACTTCACGAACCACCAGCTCGAGGCGGCGAACGTACCGGCGCCGCTCGCCGCGCGCGGCGTGACGGCCGACACGGCGAACCACAACAAGCAGATCTCGGACATGAACGTCGATCTCGGCGGGCCGATCGCGAAGAACAAGGCGTGGTTCTACGGCGCGTACGCGACGCAGGACGTGCGTGTCTTCCGCGCGTCGGGCCAGTACATCGATCGGACGTGGTTCGAGCAGCACACGCTCAAGGGCGAGTGGCAGGCGACGAAGAAGGACGTGGTGAGCGTGCTGTATTACAAGGGCGACACCGACAAGGTGGGCCGATCGCCGGCCGACAGCGGCATCCTGATCGACGCGCCGACGGCGACGTGGCACCAGAAGGAAGACTTCTTTCCGGCGGGACGGCCGCACGGGCTGCTGAAGATCGAAGACGATCGCGTGTTCACGCCGAACCTGTTCGTCACCGGCAAATACGCGTCGTACAGCACCGGCTGGTCCGAGTACGCGATCGGCGGCCCGGATGCGCAAGCGGGGCAGAACCTCGTCCTCGGACAGTCGTTCGGCAGCACGCGCAGCTGGTTCACGACGCGCCCGCAGCAGACCGGATCGATCGACGCGAACTACTTCACGCACACCGGCAGCATGGAGCACAACCTGCAGGGCGGCTGGAGCTATCGCCGGTTCGTGCAGTATCTGGATCAGATCTGGCCGGGCGACGAGACGCTGGGGCTCGTCGTGTCGGCCACCGATTCACGCGCGCGCCTGTATCGCGAGGTCACGCGCGAGCGGCTGACGCTCGCGCTCGGCATCCGCTCGGATCGCCAGTGGGGCGCGGCGCTCTCCAGCACGGCGATGGGCAACATCGCGTTCCCGTCGGTTGTCCCGGGCATGGATTTCCCCGGGTACCGAACGCCGTTCACCTGGAACAACCTGTCGCCGCGCGCCGGGTTCAGCTACAAGCTTGACGAGTCGGGGAACACGTTGATCCGCGGGAGCATCAGCCGGTACGCCGGGCGCCTCACGCCCGGGCTCGTCGGCTACAGCAACCCGAGCACGTCGAACGGCTACATCGACTACCGCTGGATCGACGCCAACGGCGATCATCTCGTCCAGCCGGGCGAGGTGCCGATCGCACAGGGACCGCTGGCGAGCTTCGGCGGCGGCTTCAACCCGGCGAACCCGACAGCCGCGGTGTCACCGAACATCATGGATCCGAACCTGACCGCGCCCGAGGTGACGAACGTGGTTGCCGGCGTCGAGCGTCAGCTCACGGCGAGCCTTGCGGTTCACGTGACGTACACGTTCACGCGGACGACGAACCTGAATTACACGCCGTGGGCGGGCGTCGCGCCGGCGGATTACCAGGCCGGCGCGCTCGTGACCGGCACGCTCCAGGACGGCACGCCGTACAGCGTTCCGACCTTCGTGCCGAACGCCGCGGTTGTCGCGGCGAACGGGAACTCACGCCTCCTCACCAACCGGCCCGACTACGGCAACCAGTATCACGGCGTCGACATCGTCCTCCTGAAGCGGATGTCGAACCGCTGGATGATGAACCTCGGCGCGTCGATCAACAACCCGACGGTGTTCTACGGCAGCCGGCCGGTGACGAGCAGCGGGAACCCGACGCCCGTCGACAACGATCCGCTCGTGTCGGGCGCGGCGCTCGCGCCGCGCGCCAACGGGTCGTACCTGAACTCGCGGTGGCAGTTCAACGTCAACGGCTCGTACCAGCTGCCGTGGGATCTGATGGCGTCGGCGAACCTGTTCGGCCGTCAGGGGAGCCCGTTCCCGGTCGTGCGGCAGGTGTCGCTCGGGGCCGACGGCACCGCCTCGGTGCTGGTCGCGCCGGCTGTGGACGCGTTCCGGCTCGACAACCTCTACTCGCTCGACGCACGGATCTCGAAGAAGCTCGCCGTGACGCGCGCGAACGTCAGCCTCGACGCCGACGTGTTCAACGTCCTGAACGCGAACACGACGCTCGCGGCGCAGACCAACGTGGCGTCGCCGAACTTCCAGGTGATCAGCCTGAACCTGAGCCCGCGCATCCTGCGCTTCGGGCTCCGCGTGATGTTCTGAGGTTTTTGCCCCGTCAGAACACGAATTTAACCGCCAGCTGCCCGATACGCGGATCGCGCGTGCTCCGGAGCACGAGGAACGATCCCGAGTTGATGTTCCCCGAGGGATTCAGAAACTGTGCGTGATTGAATGCATTGAAGAGCTCGGCGCGGAGCTGCAACGACTTGCCTTGCGTGAGGCTCACGGTCTTCAACAGCGCCAGGTCCGTGTTGTTGATTCCCGGTCCATGGAAGAACCGCCGCGACGCGTTGCCGATCTGACCGAGCGGCTCGACGCCGAAAACACGTTTCGGATTGTTAATCCAATTCAAGGTGCGGCGCGGATCGTTCGGTGTCAGGTCGCCTCCATTGAAGTTCGGCCGATCGATGCCGAACGTGCCGACGAGCGATCGGTCATCCGATTCCGTGAGGGTGATGGGGAAGCCGGTCGTGAGCCGTGTCACACCGGCAATCGTCCACCCGCTCAAGAGACGCGAGGAATGGCCGGCCAGCTTCTCGAATGGCACCGTATAGCCATAGCTGGCGACAAAGTTATGCCGCAAATCGAAGGCGGAAAGAGCCAGCGGTTCCGTGTAGGTGAACGGGTTCATCGCGTCGCCGCGCGACGACGCGTTATCCATCGACTTGCTGTAGGTGTAGGACACGAGGAACGAAGCCTGGTTCCCGCTGTAGCGCAGGCTGGTTTCCAGTGCGTTGTACCTGGAACGCGCGATCGTTGTCATGTACTGATTGCCGGCGGCGAAGTCGATGCCAAGAGGACTGCGTGTACCGTAGACCACCTCGCCGTTGGCCCGCGTATAGACCTCGTTTTCGCCGTTTGGTCCACACGTCGGACTGCCTGGCGCCACCTGCGATGGCTTGTTCAGGCTGAGGCACACATCCGGATAACCGGGATTCGCTTCCACCGACGCGAGCAGCCGATGCCCCCGGCTGCCGACATACGCCGTGGTCCACACCACGTTCCCGGCGAGCTGCCGCTGGAACGACATGCTGAAATTATCGGAGTACGGCAACCGGGCGCTTGTGGCGATTCCGGGCGAACTGGCAATCGGGAGGAACACCGACCAGTCGATATTGGTGTCACCCGGTCTGGGCAGCGGACGCGGAAAGCGCTGCCCCTGGCTCTGGCCGGTTCCCCGATCGACAAACGGGGTTTCGAACATCGGTGGCTGAGGGCTGAACCAATACAAACCAAACGGCGCGTCGCCAACTTCGATGAACAGCTGGCTGTCATCCACCGCGGTGAAGAACCTGCCCCACGATCCATGAACGCTGGATTGGCCGGCGCCGCCAACCAGCGCGCCGAGCGGACCCCCCTTCACGTCTGGTGAATACGCGAAGCCGACACGCGGGGCGAAGTTGTCGTAGTGCGTCGGCGCGAGGGTTTTGGGAATTCCAGGATCTCCGGGAAAAACCCAGCCCTTGGGCGCGCCGGGATAGACCGTCGACTGCAGTCCAGGCACAATCGTCTGGATCTTGTTCTCGGTATCCCACCAGAACGGACTGACCTCCCAGCGCAAGCCGTAATTCAATGTCAGCCGGGGGTTGATGCGCCAGCTGTCTTGCGCGTAGGTGCCGACGTACACAGTGCGCGAGTCGAGGAGCTGCTGGGTTGCTTGAATATAGGTCGACGGCGCCCCGATCAAGAAATCAGCGAAATCGCTGCCCGTCTCCGAGCCGTCGAACTCGAAGCTTCCGTTCGGCGCATACGTATTGCGCTCGTCGATTTTGGAGTAATGGAACTCGCCGCCCAATTTGACGGTATGGTTGCCGCGCAGAAGCGAGACGTTGTCCAGCCATTGCAGGACGCTGCTGTAGATCCCGGTTTGTCCTTGCGGAGTTCCGATGGTCCAATTGTGAGTCGAGATGTTGGGTACGGAGTCCAGTCCGGGAATCACTCCAACAATGCCCAGCGTATCAGGGCCGGTCACGAAACCAAGCGATGCGAGAGAGACACCGATCCCGCCTGTGTAGCGATCGCGGAGCGTCGAATTGCGCAAGTAATTGAAGCGGAATTCATTGACCATCGCCGTGCCGAACGCCTTCATATCGCTCAGGTTCAATTGCTGCGCACGCAGCCAGGTGTCGGAGTTGAAGCCGGGGACGTTGGCGGACGGATAGGGATTATCGACCAACGACTGATCGAAGAAGTAGTAGCCGGAGATCATCCCGACGCGCGTATTCGCGTCGCCGCGCGCGCTCCATTTGTTGTCGCGCAGCGTGTTGTTGAATGCCGAGGTCGAGTACGCCGGCAGCCCTTCGAGTGCGCCATTGGCGCCGGGAAGCAGTTTCAGCAACGGAGCGACAGGCGGCGCAAAGGCCGACGTCGGAATCCGGGCGTTCGGAAATACACAGTTCGCCGAGCTCGTGCAGCCAGGAACGTAGTACGGCTCTGCCGCGGCCACGGGATAACCCAGTCTTCTCGAGAGAACCTGCGCCCACGCGGTGCCTTTCACCGAGTCGGTGAGTGAGTCGGCAATAGCGGATAGATCGCCCGCACGCTGCGCGTCGCTCGGCACGATCGTTGTCTGCGGCGTGCCGATCTTCTGGCGAGTGCCCTGGTAGTCGACAAAGAAGAACATATGGTCCCGCTCAATCGGCCCGCCCAATGTCCCTCCGGCCTGATTGCGATCGTATTTCCCTCGCGCGACATGATTGAGGTTATTGAAGTAGTTGTTGGCGTCCAGTTTCTGATTGCGGAAGAACTCGAACGCGGCCCCGTGCAACTGGTTGGCGCCGGACTTTGTGATGACATTCACCAGGCCTCCGCTGTAATGCCCGTATTCAGCGTCGAAGACGTTCGTCAGCAGCCGAAACTCGGCGATCGAGTCGAGGTTGGGAATCACCGCCGTGCCGTTGTTGACCTGCTCCTCCACCAGACCGCCGTTTACCATGAACCCGTTCGCGTTCTCGCGCTGGCCCCCGACGGAGAGGTTGCCGCCCGACAGGTTTCCGGAGACCCTGCCGCTCTGGCTTCGGCTCGGCGCAACACCGGGCTGAAGCCCGAGCAGATCGATGTAACTGCGTCCGTTGAGCGGCTCGGTGGTCATCTTGTTGGAGTCGATCACATCGCCCATCTGCGTGCTGATGGTCTCGACGCGAACCGCGGCGAGTGAGACCTCGACGGTATCGGTAAAGGCGCCTACTTCGAGCACGATATCGATCCGCAGCGCAGAGTTCGCACTGATGTTGATGTCCGTCCGACGGAACTCCTTGAAGCCGGCCAAACGAAGGGCCACCTCATATCGGCCGACAGGCAAGGCAAGAAACGAATACGCTCCAACGCCATTCGTCTGGGTCGTGCTCTTGACCCCGGTTGCCATATTGGTAGCGGTGACGGTAGCGTCAGGCACCACGGCGTCGCTGTAGTCCTTCACCGTGCCTGAGATGCTGCCTGTGACGGCGGCGGAGAGACCCGCTGTCAGCGTCAGACAGACGGCCACCACGCTCATGATTGTTCGCATGTCAATCTCCTTGCGAACGACGACGTCCAACCTTCAACCGGTGCGGCCCGGCGTAAACGACGAAGGACGATAGCAGGAGTGCACGGGGCGGGCAAGCCGAAACCAGGCGCGGAGAGCGTCGATCAATGCCAGGAGCACGAAGAAGAGGGGCGTAACCGCTGGTCCCGCATCCGGCACCTTCGCGACAAGACGTCCGCACTCCTCAATCGTGCACACAACACGCTACCGCTTCGGCTTATCAACCGGCGAGAGCAAGGGCAATGGATGAACGTCGTGTGCTTGGAGAGCGCATGAAGCCCTGGCCCCGGCTGCGATACTGGCTCCGGCGCCCGCGCCTCGAAGCCGACCTCGCCGAAGAGATTCGCCTGCACCGGGAGATGTTGGAGGACGAGTTCGTGCGCGAGGGCGCCTCGTCGCCGACGCCCGATTCGCCGCGCAGCGCCGCTTCGGAAACTCGACCTCCGTCGTCGAACAGAGCCGCCAGGAGTGGAGCCTGGTATGGATCGACGCGCTCCTGCACGATCTTCACTTTGCCTGGCGGCTGGTCGTTCGGCAGCCGATGTTCGCCGCGGCCGCGATTCTGACCGTGGCCTTCGGTGTCGGCGCGAACACGGCTGTCGTGAGCGTGCTCGAAACCGTGCTGCTCAACCCGCTCGGCCTGCGGCACGCCGACGGTGTCATGGTGGCTCGCACACAAGTCACGAAGCTCCAGTTGTCGATTGCGTACAACCATCCCGACTTCATGCCGTCGTGCGGTTCAGCGACTTTGAGAGTGAGGGGTTTCCCCAGATCGTTCGAAATAGTGAAACCAGTGCCAGGGGACGTCGAGGAGGGCGCGGCGTACCAGTCGGGGTAACTCAGCACATTGCCATGAGAATCGACTGTTTCAAAGGGATCGTCGGCGGTCCACACGTCATCACAGCGGCGCTGCGCATCTCGTAACAATCGCCGAGGCGCTCGAGTCGGCGCACGACCTCGACCTCGCCCTACTCCCCGCGGTGCTGCGGGTAGAACTCGATATTCGCCGCCGGACCCAGGAGCTGCTTCGTGACGGCGACGATCTGGCCGGTGTGATAAGCCATGTGCTCGACGACGTGGAAGACGACGCGGAGGCCGTCGGTGTCGTAGCCCTGCACGGTGATGGCGCGTGCGAGGTCGGCGGATCGCGTCTCGCGGATGGTGCGCCGCGCCCGCGCGACGGCATCCGCGAGGCCCGCCAGCAGGTCCGCCTTCGTCGCCGTCTCTCTAGCGGTGAACTCCTTCGAGCGGTGCCGCTCGATCGCCTCTCCCCCGATGCCGCCGAGGACCCATTGCGAGAGGTTGCCGCGCAGGTGGAGCAGCAGGTTGCCCACGCTGTTGCAGGCCTCGTTGGGCCTCCACCACACCTGCACCTCGGTCAGCAGTGACGTGCAGTGCTCGATCTTCCGGAGGTATTCGCCCAGGTACTGATCCGCTTCCTCGATGAACCGCTGTTCCACAGAACCTCCTTCGATGAAGCGCTGCGCGGCGTGATTTGTTCACACGCCCTGATCGCCTCGTCCCGCTGACATCCGGCCGCAGCGTCCGCGGATCAGAGTAATCTCTTTCGAAGGTGAGCCACACCGGCTCCGACCCCTTGTAGCGGCAGACCTTCAGACCTAACTGCCGCCTTTGCGTCTACGCTCGCGAAGCACTTCTTCTTCTTTGAGGCGTCGGGCTTCGGCGAATTCCCGATCAGCCGCTGCGGCGTTTCCGAGCCGTTGATAGGCCTGCCCCAGTAGAAAACGCCACGATGCGTTCTGAGGCTCTGCCGACACCGCGCGCTCGAGATGACCGGCAGCGGCCGCCGTGCTTCCTTCCTTGAGCAGAATGCGACCCAGCAGACCTCGAGACTCGGCCACGTCGCCCTCGAGCGTCACCGCCCGCTCCGCGTGGCGCCGCGCGTCGGGCAGCCGGTCGTCCTGCTCGTCCAACCACGCCAGGTACACGTGCGCGGCGGCGTCCCGCTCCGATCGCGCCAGCGCAATCTCGAACGCCCGCCGGGCACCGGTGTGATCCCCGAGCGCGAGGCGGCTGACCCCGACGTTCACGAAGAGCCGCGGCAAGTTGTCGGTCAAAGCCGACGCAGCCTCGAACGCTGCCAGTGCCTGCTCGTGCCGGTTCTCCTGCTGCAAGGCGAATCCGCGGAGCTGATGCCACAAGGGCAGCCCTTCGCGGGTGTGTGCGAGTCGCTCCGCGACGGCGTCAGCGCGTCGATCGCCGCTTCGGGCGTAGGCGCGGCCGAGCGCGAACAACACGGCGGGCTCGTCCGGCGCCGCTTGCGCCGCGGCTTCCAGATGCGGAATCGCTTCGGCGTGCCTGCCCGTTTCCACCAGCGCCAGTCCGAGCAGCTGCCGCGCCTGCAGCAATGACGGATCGGCGGCATACGCCGCTCTGAACGCCTCGACGGCAGCACCCAGTGCGCCCGCGCGGTAATGTGCGAGTCCCAGGTTCAGCCGCGCCGCATTGAGCTGCGGGTTGATGCGCAGCGCTCGCTCGTAACACGCCACGGCTTCCTCGTACTGGCCAAGGCGCACGAGCACTGCGCCCAGGTTCGCGTGCGCCTCCGCGTATCGGGGCTCGGCCTCGATCGCCCGCCGGTACGCGTCCGCCGCCCGCTCGAGCGCTCCCTGCTGCTGCGCAGCGACGCCGTCGCGGAACAAGACCACGGCGGAAGGATTCTGGACAATCGTCTGCGCGGCGATTGCGTGGACCAGGAAAACCAGGGTTGCCACACGGCATATCACGAAGTCACGAAGAGGACGAAGAGGCACGAAGAGGGGTTGTACCAGAGGTCTTCGTGCTCTTCGTGTTTCTTCGGTCTTCGTGAAGCCCCGTTCCAGCACGCGTTCACTGTCCCTTCTGGCGCTCGCCCTCGCCCTTTTTCAGCGGCACGATGCGATCGACGCCTGTCACACCGAACGCCTCGCGCGTGCCGTCCGGCCACCGGACGACGACGCGATCGATTGTCGTCGTCTGGCCGAGACCGAAATGCGCGCGACGATCCGACTGCGAGCAATAGCTTGCGCCGCTGACGACATCCCGCCGCAGCTGCTGCGCTCCCATCTCCACGGTGACGACTGCGCCTGTCGCATCGCGCGGCACACCCGTCGCGCCCGTGAGCGCGATCGAAATCCAATGGCCGGCCGGCG
>QHWF01000449.1:0-200 GCA_003222455.1 Acidobacteriota bacterium | reverse complement strand
AGTCGAAGCGGTCCACCTGCGGATAGGCGTGGCCGTTTGCCACAAACAGGTCGAGCCAGCCGTCGTTGTCGTAGTCGAGAAACCCGACACCCCATCCGAGGAACGGGATGGTCGGCGTGCGGAGCCCAAGCGCGCCCGTCACGTCGGCAAACGCGGCGTCGCCGAGGTTTCGACGCAGCGTGTTGTAATCGTCCGAGAAG
>QHWF01000448.1:5557-10220 GCA_003222455.1 Acidobacteriota bacterium | reverse complement strand
GCGGCGTCCCATGGATGCGATCACGTGCGATGCCTGGGGCGACGTGGGGAACGGGTTCGCGCGGCCGCCGTCGGCATCAATGCACCGATGTCTCCGATGGGTTCCATAGCGTCGGCCCTCCTCTGCAAGGGCCTTGCCGCAGCGTATGCATGATTGGCCTCGATGTGGTGCAGATGTGGCCGCAACGACGCGGCGGCAGCGGACGAAGGTCGTCGCGGCGACGGACTAATGCTGACGCAGCCGTGTATCAGTCCACGGCTGCGCAGGGTGGCCCGTCAGCACCACAATCCGGGGGCCGTCAGCCCGCGACCGGCGCCTCACAATGAGCGTTGGACGCGCCGATTCGGAAGACGTGGGGATAGCGCTGTTTGATCGCGTTTCGTGTATCGACGATCAGCGGCGAGGCATCGATCATGGCCTGGTAGTCAAACGCGTGGTGATCCGTCAGGATAACGGTGCAATCGGTGGCGCCAAACGTGGCCCGGGTCGCAGGAACCGAGGCGAGGTCGTATCCGCCGGCCCATTGCCTCGCGGCAAGTGTCGGCACGTGAGGATCCACGTACGACAACTTCGCACCCTTCCCCTGCAGGATCGACATCACGTCGAGTGCCGGCGACTCGCGGATGTCGTCGATGTCGCGTTTGTAGGTCAGCCCCGCGATGAGCACGCGCGAGCCATTCAGCGATCGCTTGTGGAGGTTCAGCGCGTCCGCGATCGTATCGACGACGGCGTGCGGCATCGCTGAATTCACGGCGCCGGCGAGCTCGATGAATCGCGGCTCGAACCCGGTTTGCTTCGCCTTCCACGACAGGTAGAACGGATCGATCGGAATGCAATGACCGCCCAGGCCCGGGCCCGGATAGAACGGCATGAACCCGAACGGCTTGGTCTTGGCCGCGTCCACCACCTCCCAGACGTCGATCCCGAGCTTCTCACACATCAGGGCAATTTCGTTCACCAGACCGATGTTCACCGCGCGGAACGTGTTCTCGAGCAGCTTCACCATTTCGGCGACACGCGGCGAATTCACCATCACCACACGATCGATCGCCGACGAGTACAGCGCACCCGCGAGGCGGGAACAATCCGCAGTCAGGCCGCCGACGACTTTCGGGACGTTGCGCGTGGTGTACACGCCGTTGCCGGGATCGACACGTTCGGGCGAGAACGCCAGAAAGAAATCGACACCCGCCCGCAGGCCGCCGCGCTCGAGCAGTGGCTGCACGAGCTCCTCGGTGGTTCCCGGATAAGTGGTCGACTCGAGGACGATGAGCATGCCGGGGTGCAGATGCTCCGCAATGGCCTCGACGGCCGACACGATGTACGACATGTCGGGATCTTTGGTCTTCCGGAGTGGCGTCGGCACGCAGATGTTGACGGTGTCGAGGTTCGCGACGACCGAAAAGTCGGAAGTCGCGGTCATCCGCCCCGCATTGACCATCTCAGCGACGTCGGCCGACGGCACGTCGGGAATGTACGACTGGCGGGCGTTGATGGCGGTCACCTTGCGAGCGTCGAGGTCGATCCCGACCGTCGTGTAGCCGCTGCGGGCGAATTCGGTCAGCAGGGGAAGGCCGACGTATCCGAGGCCGACAACGCCCACGCGGGCGCGTCGCGAGTTGATCCGTTCAAGTAACTGAGCAGCGGTCGATGACATCCTGATTGTCCTGTCTGTAATAGAGGTCGGTGTGTAGGAGCCGTCCGGGCGACGGGCTAAACCATCGCCGCGCCGGTTCCGCGCCAGATGAAATCACTGACATCGAGGCGGGTTTCGGCGACGGGGCGTGCCACGTGCGCCGAGGCATGAGCGATGACCGCGCGGAGCGTCCGCAGCAATTCCGGACCGGCCGTGGCGAGCTCCCGAAGCTCTCCCTCGACGACCGGGCCAATCCACTCGCTCCCCGTCGGTGTCAGCGAAATCAGGAAGCGACGACGATCGTGAGGATCGCGCTGCCGCGTGACAAAGCCCTGGCGGACGAGATCATCGACGATTTCGACGACGGCGTTCCGGTCGATGTCGAGCGAGTCGGCAAGCAGGCCGATCGTGGCAGCGGCGGGCTGCCGTCTGATGGCGAGGAGCATGCGGAGCTTCGTGCGTTGCAAGCCGGCTTCACGTGTTCGCTGGTCGGTGGAATCGACGAGTCGCTGGAGCTGCGTGTGAAAGGCGTCAAGGGCGGAATAACTGGTCATTTCTTCGGCCATGGTCGAGGTCGGAGCAAGAGCGTCGCCAGTTACGACATGTGACAACTCTGCCAGACGCTCTCACGAAGGACACTGAAGAATCAGCCAGAACTTTGAAGACTTACGCGAATCTTACGGTAGCCGGCGACCCTGGCGAAGTCGGTACCGCAGCGCGGTAGTTCCACGGCTGGTGATATTTGTCCTGCTCCGGGGCTGAACAAAGCCCGGGAAATTCCTGACTTCCGTGCACGATCAATCACCCGGCATGGGACCTCCTCGACGAAACCATGGGCGGATCGAGGGTTACGCACCGTCCGAGCGGATGGGCTGAAGAATTGCAACCGCCTGAGCTAACATGGCGCGTTCATCAGACACCCTCGACCGTCGGCCAGGCAGCATGCCCGAGATATCAATGGATGGCGATAGCATCGTGTTCGAATGCACGGTGCTGTCGGATCGGCACATCCCCCCGGGCGCGCGGATTCTGGTCCGCTGCGATCCCAACGGCAACGTGTTCGTTCGCCTGGCGAAAGGCGCCCGCGCTCCGAAGAACCCTTAATTGCTGCCCCAACGCCGCGATGTTTCTCACCTGCGGTAGCGACTAGTTCAACGACGAACCACCGCGTCACGCGAAATCTCCAACAATTCTGCGAGTCAGGGTGGCATCCCGGTTGCCCCTGATTGGGATCGCCAGGCTTCGGCCGCCGGCCACGTCGACACGCCATCCCCGGCGTGACTGCGTGGCTGTGGCGCCGGGTCCGTGGGAGTTGGGTTTCCTCCGTTTACGCGCCGACGCGCATGGGTTGGAACAAGGGTCATGCTACATCACGACGCTGAACACGACGGATCGATTGCCCTGGTGGACGCATCCGCCAAACCTCGTTCGCTGGTGCTGGTCGCGGAGCCTGACAGCGACCGCCGGGCTACTTTCGTCGAAGCGCTTCAAGCGGCCGGTTACGCGGTCGCGAGCATCGCGGATCCCTCCCGGGCGGCGGCCGAAACGGCGCGGGTCATGCCCGCGTTGATCATCGTGCGGCTGGGCGACGCCGCCGACGGGTTCGGCTTGTTCCGCGAGCTCCGGGGAGCACCGGATACACGCGATATTCCGCTCCTGGTCCTGATGCGATTCGACGACCAGTTCGCTCGGGAGCAGGTCGTGCGGGCCGGGGCCACCGCCATTCTCATCGAGCCGCTGCGGCGGACGTTGCTGCTGCGCCAGGTCCGCCGGCTGCTGGCGCGCGGTGCGCGCACGATCAATCGCGGAGCATGGCCTGCAGCGCCGTCGCATTGACCGTCAGCCGCCCCGTATCGTAATCGACGTAGCCGAGCCTCCGGAACTTGTTCATGAACACGTTCACCCGCGAACGCGTCGTTCCGATCATCTCGGCCAGGGCTTCCTGGGACGGCTTCGGCAGCGAACGCTGAGGCCCCTCTCCGGAGCAGCTTCGCGCCAGCAGCAAGAGGACCCGCGCGAGGCGCTTCTCACTCGAATAAAAGATCTGATCCGCCAGGTCGTCCTCGGTGCGGATCGTGCGCGCCAGCGCCTGGGCGATGAATTGCGTGGACAACGACGCATGGCTCGACAGCAGCCGCAGCATCACCGTCTTCTCGATCGCGACGGTGGTGGTCCGGGCGATGGCTCGCGCCGTGCGGAGCCGCGCGGGGTGATCGGTCAGGCACGCCTCGCCAAAGAACTCGCCGACGCCGAGCACCGCCACGACCGCCTCTTTGCCGCGGGCGGACATGGCGGACAGCTTGACGATGCCCTCCTGAACGTAGAAGACGGTGCTGGCCCGATCGCCCTGGGCGAACACGATCTCGGCCGGTCGATAGGTTCGAACCCCCCCGGCGGACGCAAGGAGACGGTCGATATCCGACGATCGCGAGAGGCGATGCAGCTTGTCGCTGGCGGGCACTGTACAGGTCACCATTGCACAGGTCGATCGAACGGGCAACGGAAATTGCCCGACGGCCAATCGGCGGTGTCGCTGCCCGCGTCAGCCGTGACGGGCGATTCGGCGTCGAACCCGAACGCGAATACGATCACCGGCCACGCGGGCCCGATCCACCTCCATCTCGATCCCGCCGCGACCGCTGGATGTCGAAGCGGGCTCCGATGTAGCATCAGCAGCATTCGCGCGCAACCGCCGGACAGCCTCCGTTTCGAGCGTCAGCTGAGTGATCAGCTCTTCCTCGATGCCAGTGTCCCGCACGCGGGCGAGACGGTGGAGAAGCGTCCGAATTCTCTGGAGACGTGCGTTGACTTCTTCAGTAGATGATGTCACGTCGGTAAACGTAAACAAAGTCGTCTTGTGAGCCAAGTTCGAAGTGCGTCTTACCTCGTAGACGTCGTTTGGCGGACACACGCCGTCTCCAGATCCATACGGATCATTTGCTAGCAGCATGAGCTGCCGTTCCTTTCGTTCGCTGCGTCGCCGCTGCACTCGCTGCGGTCGGCGGCGCTACTGCGACCCGTATGGTC
>QHWF01000448.1:0-5542 GCA_003222455.1 Acidobacteriota bacterium | reverse complement strand
GCCACGCCGGGCGGCGCGCGACCATCGAACGGCGGCGACTTCACATGTCCGCCAGCGCAGAGCGCCGGTCGGGGCGCGATCGCCGCCACGCGAACGATCGCCGATCGTGGAAGCGCGGGTAGCGCACGCCCCCGACGACAGCCGCGTGACAAACTGAGACGACAAAGGACCGCCCCGTACCTGCGACAGGACCTATACTTACGGAGCGAACGTGTGCGAGATCGCATGCGGGAGATAGAGATGACACTCAGGTTCGTGGCCCTCGCGACCATGTTTCTCAGCGCCGCCCTGATGGCGCAGCAGCCGGCGAGAGAACATCCGGCTCGGCCAGCCGATTTCCCGATAGCACCGGCGCAGCGCGCCGCCGAGTCGGGGGCACAGCCGCAGAGACACCTCAACGCTGATCAAACTGATCCGCTGGCAGTGCAGGCGCAGAATCAGCTCGTTGGCCAGTACTGCACAGGATGTCACAACGACCGGACAAAGGCCGGCGGCCTCTCACTCGCGGCGTTCGACGCCACCAACGTTGTCGAGCACGCGGAGACGGCCGAGAAGATGATCCGCAAGCTCCGCGCGGGGATGATGCCGCCGGGGCAGGCGCGGCGTCCCGAAGAAGCGACGGTCGCGGCATTCGTCGACGCGCTCGAATCCCGAATCGACCGCGCGGCCGCCCTCACCCCGAATCCGGGCTGGCGGCCGTTCCAGCGACTGAATCGCGCTGAATATCGCCACGCCGTCCGCGATCTGCTCAGCATCGACCTCGACGTCAGCGCGTATCTCCCTCCTGATACCATCAGCAGAGGCTTCGACAACGTCGCCGATGTCCAGAGCTTTTCGCCAACCCTGATGGAAGGCTACCTGCGTGCCGCGAGCCAGATCAGCCGGCTGGCCATCGGCGATCGCAACGCCACCGCGACTTCGGTCACCTACAAAATTGGGCGCACCGGATCGCAGATGCGGCAGGTCGAGGGCGCCCCAATCGGGACGCGCGGCGGCATCTCTGTGGTGCACGTGTTTCCGGCCGACGGCGAGTACGTGATCAAGGTGTCGATGCACAACGAGCCGCTCGGCGGGATCTACGGCCGATATTCCATGTTGACGATGGGCATCACCGAGCAGCTGGAAGTATCGATCAACGGCGAACGCGCGGCGCTGCTCGAGATTCGCCCGAACCTGAGCGAGACGGATCAGCAGAACGGGCAGAATGGTCTGGAGCTGAAAACACCGCCCATTCACATCAAGGCTGGGCCACAGCGGCTGACTGCCGCATTCATTCAGCGGCTGGACGGTCCCGTGGACGATCTGATCGCGCCGCTCGAAAATACGCTCGCCGATGTGAACATCAGCTTCGGCGTCACCGCGCTGCCCCACATGCGCGACATGACGGTCCTCGGGCCGTCGAAGGTGACGGGTGTCTCGGAAACCGTCAGCCGCCGGAAAGTGTTCATCTGTCGTCCCACCTCGCTGAACGAGGAAGAAACGTGCGCGGCAGACATCGTCAAGCGGCTCACCGCACAGGCGTACCGCGGCGCGGCAACCGCTGACGACCTGCAGGACGCGCTGCAGTTTTACGTGCAGGGGCGCCGGCACGGCGACTTCGAAAGCGGCATCCGCATGGCGCTGCAATCGATTCTGGCCAGTCCGCGGTTCCTCTTCCGTTTGGAGCAGGCGCCGGCTGCGGCAAAAGGGGGAACGGTTCGCGTCGGCGATCAGGATATGGCGTCGCGCCTCTCCTTCTTCCTCTGGGACACGGTCCCCGATGCCGAGCTCGTGAAGGCGGCCGGTCAGGGCACGCTCCGGACCTCTGCGGGTCTCGAGCGACAAGTCAAGCGCATGCTCGCGGATCCGCGCGCCGAGGCGCTGTCCACTCGCTTCGCCAGCCAGTGGCTCCGCCTCCAGGATCTGGATCAAATCTTTCCCGACTATCTGCTGTATCCGCAGTACGACGAAACGCTCGCCCGGGCCATGCGGCGCGAGACCGAGCTCTTCTTCGACAGCATTGTCCGCGACGATCGCGACGTGACGGAGTTGCTGACCGCCGACTATACGTTCGTGAACGAGCGGCTGGCCAAGCATTACGGCATTCCGAATGTGACCGGCCACGCGTTCCGCCGCGTGGCGGTGCCCGAGTACCGCCGCGGATTGCTGGGCCAGGGGAGCATTCTCACGCTGACGTCCGTCGCCGATCGGACGTCGCCGGTGCTGCGTGGCAAATGGGTGCTCGAAGTCCTGTTCGGGACGCCGCCGCCGCCACCGCCGCCGAATGTGCCGGCGCTCGACGATTCGGTCAAGAGCACGCAGGACGGCAAGCTGCTCTCCACGCGCGAGCGCATGGAGGCGCATCGCCGGAACCCCACCTGCAACAGCTGTCATCGCGTGATCGACCCGCTCGGTCTGGCGCTGGAGAACTTCGACGTGACCGGCGCCTGGCGCATCAAGGACAACGAGGTGCCGGTCGACTCGGTCGGCGATCTGTACGACGGAACGAAGATGGCAGGGCCGGCGGGTCTCCGCGAGGCGTTGATCAAGCACTCGGACATGGTGTTGCGGAGCTTCACCGAGAATCTCCTGACCTACGCGCTCGGCCGCCGCGTCGAGTACACCGACATGCCGGCGGTTCGCGCCATCATCCGCGATGCCGCCAGGAGCAACAACCGCATGTCGGCATACATCCTGGGCGTCGTGAACAGCGCCGCCTTCCGCATGGTGAAACCCGAGACCAGCGTCCAGACAACCGATGCGAGCTCGCGTTAGAGAACCTCACGATCGAACGCAGAGGTTGCAAAGGACGCAAAGTAAGACACATTTCTTTGCGGCCTTCGCGGCCTTTGCGTTCCACGGCGGAGTGGGTTAGTCGGACACCCTCCTAGAGACCGGAGACCGACACGAGGAGAAGATGATGTACATCACGAACAGGCATTTGCCGCGCCGCACGGTCCTGAAGGGCATTGGCGCGACAGTGGCGCTGCCGCTGCTCGAGGCGATGGTGCCTGCCCGGCGCGCACTCGCGGCGACGGCGGCCGGCAGGAAGGTTCGGCTCGTCGCTATCGAGATGGTGCATGGTTCGGCCGGCAGCACGGCGATCGGCATCAAGAAGAACCTGTGGGCGCCTGCCGCGATCGGCGGCGAGTTCGACCTGGGTCCGACGAGTCTCGTTTCACTCGAACCGTTCCGCGACTATCTCACCATCGTCAGCAACACCGACGTGAGGAATGCGGAAGCGTTCACCGCGCCCGAGATCGGCGGCGATCATTTCCGATCGAGTGCCGTGTTCCTGACGCAGGTGCATCCCAAGCAGACGCAGGGGTCGGACGTTCATGCCGGGACGTCGCTGGACCAATCAGGCCGGCGGGTGCTCGTACGGCTATTCGTGCACGTATACCGATTCGATCAGCTGGGCATCGGCGACGCAGCCGCTGCCGATGACGCGCGATCCGCGGACGGTCTTCGACCAGTTGTTCGGTGTCGGCGCCACACCGCAGGAGCGCGCCGAGCGGCGCGCGGAAGACCGCAGCATCCTCGACTGGCTGGGCACCGCAACCGGGCGGCTGAAGAAGGAGCTCGGCGCCGCCGATCGGATGCGCCTCGCCGCGTACCTCGACGAAGTCCGTGAAATCGAACGGCGCATCCAGCGCGTCGAGTCGAAGAACTCGAGCGGGGAGCCGCGCGACCTGCCCGAAGCGCCCGTCGGTGTCCCCGACTCGTTCTCCGAGCACGTCAAATTGATGTTCGACCTGCAGGCGCTGGCGTTCGCATCCGACATCACGCGCGTGTTTGCATTCAAGCTGGGTCGTGACGCGTCGAATCGCGTGTATCCGGAGAGCGGATTCAAAGGGGCGTTCCACTCCGCGTCGCATCATGGCGAGCGTGAAGATCGCATCATGGATTACCAGAAGATCAACAGCTATCACGTGAGCATGGTGCCGTATCTGCTCGAGAAGCTGAAGAATACGCCGGACGGCGACGGCACGCTGCTCGACAACTCGCTTGTCATGTATGGCTCACCGATGGGCGACTCGAACCTCCACAATCACAAGCGGGTGCCCTTGTTCCTCGCCGGACGCGCCGGTGGCCAACTGAAAGGCGGCCTTCACCTGCGTGCGGCTGATGGGACGCCGCTCGCCAATGTGATGCTGGGCGTCCTGCGTAAACTCGGCCTCAACGACGTGCGGGAATTCGGTTTGAACAATGTGACCGTGGCGCCGCCGACCGCCGGGATGTGACCGCTGGATTTGCAGTGTAATGGAATCCGTAGTGCAGCCCTTCACGCTGCCCCGCCGGCGCCGGCAGGCCTGAAGGGCGTGTCAGGAAAATCACCGTAGCGCAGCCCTTCAGGGCTGCCCGTGAGCGGCCTGTGCTACGAGAGGCCGCCGAAGATTGTCGGGAGCGCCCTATGGTTCGACGAAGCTGTGTGAGAGCGTTCGCCGCGGCGACGATACTCGGCGCATTGTGCCTGCCAGCGTGGCTGCGGGCGGCCACCGATTCGAGCCTTGTCGCCGATGCCGCCCAGGCGGGCGACCGCCAGGCGGTGACGGCGTTGATCAAGCAGGCCGCCGATGTCAATGCTGCACAGGGCGACGGCATGACCGCGCTGCACTGGGCGGCTCAGAGAAACGACACGGACCTGGCCCGCATGCTCCTGTACGCCGGTGCGAACGTGAGAGCCACGACGCGGATCAATGGCTACACGCCGTTGCTGCTGGCCGCGCGGTCGGGCAATGCGGACGTCATGGCGCCGCTCTTCGAGGCGGCCGCCGATGCGAACGGTGCGACCGCGAACGGCACGACGGCGCTGATGTTTGCCGCGGCCGCGGGGAATCTCGAGGCCGTGAAGACGTTGCTGGATCACGGTGCCGACGTGAACGCCAGAGAGTCGGTCCGCGGGCTCACGCCGGTGATGTTCGCCGCGGCCTCGGATCGTACCGCCGTCGTGGAAGTGCTGGCCAGGCGGGGCGCCGACCTCGGGGCGACGACGCAGACGATTGATTTGAGCGCGATTGGTCGCGGGTCCGCGGCCTTCGCGGGAATCCTGTTCGGGAATCCAGCGCCGCCGCCACAGCCAGCGAACGAGGACGCGTCCCAGGGTCGCAGCGGGCGCCAGAGCGCGGTACCCGCGCAGGCTCGCGGAGGACCCGAAGTTCCCGCCGTGCCTCAGGCGCAGCAGCAGGGCCGCTTCAATCCGCAGGCGCAAGGAAAGGCCGGCATCGATCGGCAGTTTCAGCTCAACGAGCTGGTGTTCAGCCAGGGCGGCATCACACCGCTGCTGCTGGCGGCCCGGCAGGGGTACATCGGAACGGCCAACGCGCTGATTGACGCCGGCGCCGATATCAATCAGGTGAGCGCGGGCGACAAGTCGAGTGCGCTGTTGACCGCCACAATCAATGGTCATTTCGATCTCGCGGAGGTGCTGCTCGATCGGGGCGCCGATCCGCGAGTTGCCGCCGAAAACGGTGTCACCCCGCTTTACGGCGCCGTCAACTGCGAGTGGGCGCCGAAATCGCTGTATCCGCAGCCGCGGGCGTACCTGAATCAGAAGGTCGGT
>QHWF01000447.1 GCA_003222455.1 Acidobacteriota bacterium | reverse complement strand
CCATGTTCGGGGCGCAGCCGTAGTCGGCCGCGAAGAACCTCCGTGCCCGTTCTGTCACAGCCGTCTCCAGTGCCTTGTCGCCGGTCGCGCGCGCGTATTCGTTGAGCAGCTTCAACGCATACGCCGTATTCTGATGGGTGCCGATCCGCATCGGCTCGGCCAGCGTTTTCAGATACGGCATGGTCCGCTCGAGCAGCAACCACGCAAGCGGCTCGATGTTCGCCGCCCATTTCTTCGCGTCCGGATCGTCCCACGACTTCAACTCGGCATAGACGCGGAACAGCCACGCCCAACCGTAAGGGCGCTCGAACGCCTTGTTGCCTTCTTCGCTGAAGAATGCGACCTCACCGTTGATGGCGTCGGCCGTGAGATGCTCGTTCAGCTTTTCCCGAATCAGCCGTGCCAGGGGCAAATCGGGAAACATCTTCAGGACCTTCACCATCGTCCAGGTCGAATTGACCGCCGAATGCCAGTCGAAGCAGCCGTAGAAGGCCCGTGTTTTGTGAAAGCCGGGCGGCAGCGTCACGGTCGACTCGTAGAGGTACCCGCGGCTCCGCGGCGCGTCGTGCAGCTTGTCGATGCACGCGAGCGGCAGCGTGACGAGCCACATCGCGGTGTTCCGGTCGAATGGGATGGCACGGTCGCCGCTATCCGTCGCGTTCGCGGGCGGTGCCGCCGGGCCGGCGAACAAGACACTGAGCGCGAGGGCGACGCTGCGAACGCACGTGACCGACATGGATCCTCCTCGCCTGAACACTCACCATACGAGCCGGACGGCCACTTCCGCCTGGCGGCCGGCGCTCGCGCGCGAGGCGACACCGAAAGTCGCCGCCACCGCATTGGTCCCCAGCCCTGACAGGTTCACCGTGTTGAACGCGTTGAACAGCTGCACGATCACTTCCGCCCGGCGCTCGCCGGCGAAGCGGATCGGCTTGCTCGCCCGGACATCGACGCTGCTGAAGCGCGTGCTGTCGATTGACGCAATGGGGAGCAGTCCGGCCGACGCGCGCCACGTGTTCACCAGTGTCAGGTCGAGATCGCGGTTGCCCTGGTTACGGGACGTCCCGGGGACATAATCGGTGACGAACGTGTCGCCATTCAGGTCGCGACCAGCGGTCGCGCTGAATGGCAGGCTCGAACGGATCGTGAAGACCGCGCCGAGCTGGACGTCGAACGGCACCTGCACCGCACCGCTGGCCACGAAACTGTGGCGGCGGTCGAAGTTCGCCGGGCCCCAATCGAGATCCCGGTTGGCCTGGTCGACGAACCGGCCCGCAGGATTATTGTCCCTGCCCTGGACCAGCGAATACGAGACCAGGTATTGGTAGTTGCGGCTGTACCGTTTGTCAAGGCGTACGTACAGCGCCCGGTACGCCGACTTGGAAATCGATTGATCGACATCGATCCGGCCGAACTGAGGGGAAGCGCGCTGACCGCTGGCGGCGTCGGGCACGTTGACATTGACCGTTTTCCGATCGCCCGCGATGCGGCTGTAGACGCCATCGGCGTGTACGGCGAGATCCGACGAAAGCTGCCGGGTGAGCCCGACGTTCGCCTGCTGCGATCTCGGATTCCTGAAGTCGTTGGCGAGCAGCTGAATGTTCGGCGGCGCCGTCGAGGCGAATTGCAGCGGATCACGTCCCTGGAACGGATCGGGATATGACGGGTTGGTGATACGGATGTCGTACCGAAGCATGTTCAGCTTCTCGTACTGGTTCTGTAACATCCGGATGTTGTCGTAATAGATCCCGTAGCCTCCCCGGAGGACGGTCGCTCCATCGCCTGCGGCGTCGTACGCCAGGCCGAGGCGCGGTCCGACGTTATTGCGGTCGCCGCGCACCGCGGGGTTGATAAGGGGAATCGGGATGCGGAACTGGTCGGGACGCACGTCGGTATTGAACGCGCCGATCTGCAGGTCGTAGCGGAGTCCGGCGTTCAACGTCAGCTTCGGAATCGGCCGCCAGTCGTCCTGAATGAAGATGCCGAGATACTGCGACGGCATCGGCACGTAACTGGCCGGGGTCGTCATCGTGAAGAGAATCGGCGCCCTGAGGCTTGCGATCGACGTCGCGTCGTTCGGGTTGAACGATTGGTCGTTGCCGAACTGGTACGTGCCGTTCAGATTGACCTGGGAGTCGTCGGCGAACGGGATGTGACTGAAGTCGATTCCGACCTTCCAGTCGTGCGATCCCACCCAGTCGGGCGCGTGATACGTGAACGAATCCTTTACCTGGAATCGCTTTTCCGGGCCGAGCGCCTCGTAGTTGCCGCCCCAGACGAGGCTCGGGAACTGCAGCCGCCGGGCGACGCGCTGCGCCCCGATGCGTTCAGTCGGATATTGACCGACGTCCGTCCAGATCAGTTGGCCCGGCGGCGCGATCTGGTAGGCGGCGAAGGCGTACTGGAAGCGGAAGTCGTTCAGGGCGCGCGCCGAGAGAATCGTCGTGTGGCCGACCACCACCGAGCGGCGAGGAATGTTCATGTCGTAGCCGGCGTTTGCCGCATTCCGCCCGCCGCACGTCGACGCCGCACACTGCGTGAACTCGCCCTCCTGCGCATACCGTACAAATACGCTCTGAGCGCTGTTCAGAGTGTGATCGACACGGATTGAGGTGAGCGTGACGTGTCGCGGCTGAGGGAACGTCCCTTCCACCGCGGCGTACAGGTCGGGCCGTCCCGTGTTCACCGTGAAGAAATTGTCCTCCTGCGTGCGCTCGATCGCAGCGAAGAAGTGAGTCCGATCCTTCCGGATCGGGCCGCCCAGACTGGCGCCGAACTGGTTCCGGCGGTAATCGGGCTTCGTCTTCTCGAAGTGATTCTGCGTATTGAGCGCCTTGTCGCGGAAGTATTCGAACAGGTTGCCGTGGGACGCGTTGGCGCCTGATCTCGACACGACGGTCACCAGGCCGCCGGTCGCCAGGCCGTACTCCGCCTTGTACTGCATCGTGTTGACCTTGAACTCGCGAATCGAGTCCTGGGGAAAGTTCTGGCGCGGTTCGCCCTGCTCGGTCCACGTATTGGTCACACCATCCGCCACGAACGCGTTGCTGTAGAAGGAGCCGCCCGCGCCGATATTCACGTTGTTATAGAACACGCGGACCGCGTCCTGGCTCGTGCCCGGCATCAGCAGCGCGAGGTTCAGGTATTGACGTGTGTTGATCGGCAGCGTTTCAATCTGCTTCTGCGTCACCACCCCGGCCACTTCCGATTTCGTCACGTCCACGACCGGCGCTTCGGCCGTCACACTGATCGTTTCGGCGAGCGCCTGGAGCTTCAGTGTGATGTCGTAGCGCAGGTTGAGGCCGATCGTGAGCGCGATGTCGCGAAGACGCTCGGAAGCAAACCCCTGCAGACTGGCGGTCAAGCTGTACGTGCCGGGCTGCAGTGCCGGGAACCGATATGTGCCGGCTCCTTCCGTCGTCACGGCGCGTTCGACGCCGGTCTCGGTGTTCCTGAGAGTCATGGTGACTCCCGGCATGACGCCGCCCTGTTCGTCCACGACGGTCCCTTCGATCACCCCCGTGTTCTGGGCCCGTGCTGGACGTGCGAACGCGCCGACCAGCGCGGTGACGACGATCAGCCATGTCGCCGCTGCTCGCATCTGCGACATACACACACTCCCGCGGAAGATGATCATCGTGGCGATCAAAGCCAGGTTACGTGTTCCGGCTCTACGGTGTGCTGATTATAGTCATGCACGGCGTTCGCGAACGTTCGAAAGTTGGCGCTGCAGGATGCCGCGGGCGCGGACGAATTGGCGGTACGCGCTGGTTGTGGACGGATCATCTCGATTTCTCCTGCGCGCGTAATTGTCGAGGCCACCATTGAGGAAATCAGCGGATTTGATGTGGCGGAGAGAGTGGGATTCGAACCCACGGTACGCCCGGTGACTCGCAGTTCAACGAACGTCGTTCCGTAGAAGTGAGGAGAGCGCGCGCATTCAGCCGGCCAACAACTTCTTGGCCATCCATCGAGCGTCGCTCGCCCGCTGCGGCCCGTCAACCTCGGACGCCGCGACGGCGCCGTCGAACAGCACGACAAGAGCGCGAGCCGTCGCTTTCGGGTCCTTCACGCCCGCCGCCGTCGTCCACTCGCGAAAACGCTCCGCGAACCACGCTCGCTGACGGTGAGCAATGGCGCGCGCCGGGTGCGCCGCATCGGTGAGCTCGCTCACCGTATGCTGCAACGGGCAACCGCGGAAGTCCTTCGACTCCGCCCACTCCACCACCCAGTCGAAAAACTTGAGCGCGCGTTGTGACGGCGGCGTGTCGGCGAGGTACGCCTCGATGTGCGCGCGGGCATCCGCGGTTCGGCGCTCCAGGTACGACGCCACGAGCTGGTCCTTGCAGCCGAAGTGCTGATAGAGCGACGCCTTCGCCGCGTCGGCCTCCGCCAGGACGCGGTCGATGCCCACGGCCCGCACGCCTTCCCGGTAGAACAGGCGATCGGCGGCGTC
>QHWF01000420.1:1399-8559 GCA_003222455.1 Acidobacteriota bacterium | reverse complement strand
GCGCTGCTGAAGCGGGCTAGCAGCCCGCGGTGAAACTCCAGCTGCATTCGGCCGGCGCTGCATCCCTCCTCCACCCCAGCGCGGCTGCCGCGTTGGGGGCCCCGGGGCTGGCTGCGTTGCTCCTCGCTCAAATACTCCCGGTATTGCACCCCACCGTGCACAAGACGCACGGTGGGGACCCCGCTCCTCGCTCGTCACGCCGTTTCGCCGGGGCCCCCACGGCGCGGACTGTGCGCCGTGGGGTGGAGGAGGGCGCATCGCCGCCCTCGGTGCGACGCTGGACTTTCACCACGGACTGCTCGCAAAGAGCGCGTGACGTAGAATCATGCGTATGACACGTGTGATGTCGGCCTTCGTGGCCTTCAGTCTCGCTGCCTTCATCTTCGTCCTCATCGGTCGCGCCGCGCCGTTGCCGGCCTGCGATGCCGGCAACGGCGGGATCACGCTGCCCCAGGGGTTTTGCGCCGCAGTCGTCGCCGACAATGTCGGTCCGGCCCGCCATCTCCTGGTCGCGCCGAACGGCGATCTGTTCGTGTCGGTGAACAACGGCCGCGGCGGCCGCGGCGGCGTCGTCGCGCTGCGCGACACCAACGGCGACGGCAAGATGGACACGCGCGAGAAGTTCGGCGACGACGGCGGCACCGGCATCGCGCTCCGGAATGGCTACCTGTATCTCGCGACGACTACCGGTGTGCTGCGATACCAGATGCGGGCCGGCGAGCTGACGCCGTCGGGCGCGCCCCAGGCGATCGTCGTGGGGTTGCCCGAACAGCGGCAGCACGAGGACAAAGGGATTGCGTTCGACGGCCGCGGCGGCATGTATGTGAACGTGGGTGCACCTTCGAATGCGTGCCAGCAGCCGGATCGGCGACCGAAGATACCGGGCCAGGATCCGTGTCCGCTGCTCGAGCAGCACGGCGGCATCTGGCGGTTCGACGAGAACAAGGCGGGGCAGAAACAGGCGGACGGCAAACGCTATGCGACGGGACTCCGGCAGATGATCGGCCTGACGTGGCACGACAACGCGTTGTGGGCCGTCATGCACAATCGCGACAGCCTGGACACGTTATGGCCGGGCCAATTCACCGCCGAGCAGAACGCGGAATGGCCGGCGGAATATCTGCTGCGCGTCGAAGAAGGATCGAATTTCGGCTGGCCGTACTGCTTCTACAACAACAGCGAGGGAAAACTCGTCACGAATCCGGAGTACGGCGGCGACGGGAAGAAGGCCGATCGCTGCGGATCGTTCACGCCGCCGGTGGTGGCGTTTCCGGGCCATTGGGCGCCGAACGACGTGCTCTTCTATACCGGCACCCAATTCGCCCAGAAATATCGCAACGGTGCGTTCATTGCGTTTCACGGCTCGTGGAACCGCGCACCGCTGCCGCAGGCCGGCTACAACGTCACGTTCGTTCCGTTTGCCGGCTCCAAGCCATCGGGGAAATACGAAGTCTTCGCCAACGGATTTGCCGGCAGGACGCCGCTCGCCAATCCGAATGACGCGGCAGCGCGGCCCGGCGGCCTCGCCGTCGGGCCGGACGGCTCGTTGTACGTGACCGAGGATGTGAAAGGGAAAATCTGGCGCGTTGTCGCTCGGTAGAAGTGCGTCTCACCAATGACAACCTGCTATCAACCACACACGAATCTCAGCGTCCTTTGCGGTTGCTACATTTTTTGCCACGAAGACACGAAACCACGAAGAAATCCCTTGGGTAAATTCTTCGTGCGTTTTTCGTGTCTTCGTGACTTCGTGGTTGCATTTTCCGTGGGTGCATTCGTTAGTCGCGTGTCGATGTTCTCTCGAGCGTGTCCGAACACGTCCTCCTCGTAACCGGCGGCAGCCGCGGCATCGGCGCCGCGACGGCGCGGCTCGCCGGCGAACGCGGCTACACCGTCTGCGTCAATTATCTGCAGCATCGAACCGGCGCCAGCGAAGTCGTTTCGGCAATCGAGCGCGCCGGCCGCCACGCTATCGCCGTGCAGGCCGACGTGTCGATCGAGGCCGACGTCGTGCGGTTGTTCGAAACCATCGATCGCGAGCTGGGGCCGGTTCGCGCGCTGGTCAACAACGCGGGGATCCTCGAGCACCAGGCGCGCGTCGAGGAGATCGGCGCTTCGCGCATCAACCGCGTGTTCGCCACGAACGTCACCGGCGCGTTCATGTGCGCGCGCGAGGCGGTGAAGCGCATGTCGACCAGGCACGGTGCCGCCGGCGGTGCCATCGTCAACGTCTCGTCGCGTGCCGCGCAGCTGGGCGCGCCGGGTGAATATGTCGATTACGCCGCTTCGAAAGCAGCGCTCGAGGCGTTGACGATCGGCCTCGCGCGCGAAGTGGCCGGCGAATCGATTCGCGTGAACGCCGTGCGCGCGGGCGTCATCCAGACGGACATCCACGCCAGCGGCGGCGAACCGGGCCGCCCCGATCGGCTGGCACCGACCATCCCCATGAAACGAGCCGGAGAGGTTCTCGAAGTCGCTCGCGCGATCCTGTGGCTGCTGTCCGACGAGGCCTCTTACTCCACGGGCACCATCATCGATGTCGCCGGCGGGCGATAGCGCCGGCCGACACACGGAGAAGGCGAAGAGCGAACGTCACCCGATCGAACGCAGAGGCCGCAAAGGACGCAAAGAAAGACTGTATTTCTCAGCGGCCTTCGCGGCCTTTGCGTTCCAGAGCGGCGTCACTTAGTCCGACACGCTCCTGGTCCTACTGGTCCGGCGGCTGACTTTAGTCGCCCAGAAGGCCGATTATCCGCAAAATTGCTGCGTGAAATCCACGTTTTCGCGGGCACACGCCTTGCGAAGCGCCGCATTGGTGGTCATCGCGCCGGTCCCACGTTCCCTGTTCGGCATCGGAGCCCTGATTGCGTTCGTCATTGCGCAGCTCTGTGACGGCCTGCTCACCTACATCGGCGTTCACACGTTCGGCCAGGGCATCGAAGCCAATCCGATCCTGAGCTGGTACATCGTGGCGTTCGGCGCCGGCGCGGCGTTATTCGCGGCGAAGGGCCTGGCAATCGCGTGTGCGGTGCTCCTGTACCGGTTTGCCCACTACCGCACGATTGGCGCGCTCACTCTCTTCTATTACGCCATGGCGGTCCAACCCTGGGTGAGCCTGCTGATCCTGGCTCGCTGATTATTCCCGTCGATCCGCAGACTTGAAAGACCGGCGTGAGTCAGCTGGTGTGATCCGGCGATCTAGGACACTAGAATCGGACGTGGCGTTTCGCCGCGATCTCGTGGCGGCGTTGTCGGCGCAGCCTCGTTCCGTGTCGTCGCTCGCGCGCGAGTTGGGGCTCGGCCGGCGTGATGTCGAAGACGATCTCCGGCATGCCATCCGCTCGGCTCAGGCGGCAGGACACCGCGTCGTCGTCGAGCCGGCGCGGTGCAAGCAATGCGGGTTCGTGTTCGGGACCGATCGGCTCGCCAAACCAGGCAGATGCCCGGGATGCCGTGGTTCGCGGCTTTACGAAGCGCAGATCTGGATCGAGTGCTTGTAGGAGCGCGTCTGAGTAATGACAACCTGGCACCGAGCACACGAATCTCAGCATCCTTCCTGTTTGCTACATTTTTTGCCACGAAGACACGAAACCACGAAGAAAGCCCTTAGGGACATCTTTCGTGCGTGCTTCGTGTCTTCGCGACTTCGTGGTTGCATTTTTGGGCGGACATTTCGTGGGCTAGGATTGTGCAATCCCGCGCAGTCAGCCGCCACCAGCGGCCCGCGATCCAAATCCGGAGGGCCTGCGGCAAATCTGTCATGATTTGCGGCGCACCAGGAGCGTGTCCAAGAAACAGGAACACGCTCCTAGACATCTTCTAAAGCCGATGTCTGTGCGATAGAGACAAGTGTTCGGCTTTAGAAGCTGTCTTAGTTGCGGCCCGAAGGGCCGCCCAGTAACGAAGATTCGCTCGCCCCGCCGAGGCTCGGTTTTACTCGGCGGTTTGAGGCGAAGCTTCGTTACTAGCCGGCATCTCTCGAACATTCGGCGGCATACGCTTTGCCAGTGGCGATGCCGATGCCCGATCGGTCCTGGCTTGTTCGGTTCGTGCTGTCGTTCGCGATCATCGGGGTCTCAACCCTTGCGGCAAGCGCCCAGTCGGCCGGATCGCGGGCCGCAGAAACGGGTTGGAACGCCCTCGAAGCCGGCGACGGCGACAAGGCCGCGGCAGCCTTCAGCCTCGCGCTGGGCGAACAGCCGCGGGATCCGGCGCTGCTTTTCGGGGCGGGCGCGGCCCAGCATCTGCTTGGCCGCGACACGGTCGCGCGTGAATTCCTGCGCAAAGCGCTGGCCGTCGAGCCGCGCCTCACACCGGTGTCGCTGCTGCTCGGGCAGATTGCGTACGATCTGGGCGACGTGACGGAGGCTATTCGCACGTACGAAGCGGCGCTCGTGCACGCCCCGCGCAATCGCACCCTTCGTGAGCGGCTGGAGGTCTGGCGGAACGAATCGGGCAAGATGACGTATACGAGCGGGCCCTACACCATCATGTTCGAAGGGCATGCCGAGGAACGACTCGCCGCCCACGCGACGCTGGTGCTCGATGCAGCCTACTGGCGAATCGGCAAGGTCATTGGCGCGTATCCGTCCGCACCGATCACGGTCATCCTGTACACCGAACAGGAATTCCATGATGTGACCGGCGCGCCGGAATGGTCGGACGGCAGCTTCGACACGCGCATCAGGATTCCGGTCCGCGGGGCGATGCGCACGATTGCCCGCTTCGATCGCGTCCTCACGCACGAGCTCGCGCACGCGATGATTGCCAGCCTCGCTGCGCGCGGCGTTCCTGCCTGGTTGCACGAAGGGCTCGCCGTCAACCTCGAGCCGGGTGACGTCGATGGCGCAGAAGAGCGGCTGAAAGCGATCCGCACGTTCGTACCACTCGCGTACCTGGAAGCCGGCTTCGGCCGGTTCAACGATGCACAGGCACGCGTCGCCTACGATGTCAGCGCCGTGGCCGCGCGAGCGCTGATGGCGCGCCTCGGAACCCACGTCGCGCTGCTGCTCGGTGAGCTGGGGCGCGGGACCGAGTTCGCGCAGGCGGCCCAACGGTTCGGGATCGCGCCAGAGGAATTCGAACAGAACATGTCGCGCCGGATCAAACAAGGTCCTACATCGCGATAGGTATCGGCGATCGATCACGTTTGAACGCAAAGGCCGCGAAGGCCGCCGAGCTCCACGTCACGACGTCAACCTCGCGTACTGAACGAGACGTCGTCGTGTCGATGTGCCCGCGGTGTCTGTGCATCCGTCGGCGGACAGAGCGAACGATGGTGCTTGCGCGAACCTGCGAATGATCCGGAGCGCAGTCCGTTGATCTTTGCGGCCTCAGCGGCCTTTGCGTTCCTCCTCCGACCGGGCTACTCGTCGCGATGAACCGTGGCCGGCGAAAACGCGGGCAGACAGACCGCCACGTACTCAGCGCCGTCCGGGCCCGGTGTGCTGTAGCGGATCCACTCGCCCGGCGCCGTGGCGACGGCCTGTCCGGCATGGACGTCGACGATCCCACGTTCGTGCTCGACGCGGAGCATGCCGCGCAGCACGATCGTGATTTCCTCGAACTCCGGGCGCTGGCCCGGTTCCTGCCAGCCCGACGGCGAGATCATGCGCGCCACGCTGACGCCGGTATGACCTGAATTCACACGCCCGGCGAACTCTTCAATCCGTTTGGGCTTTGTCCCGGCGGCCGCGACAACCGCCGGCGCCGGGATCAGTCGAGGCATCTCAACTCTCAACTCTCAACTCAGTTTCTCGCGCGAAAACTCCAGTATAGACTTGTTTTCGTGAAGCGAGTCTGCGACACCATCCTCGACGCAATCGGCGATACGCCGCTGGTCCGCATCAATCGGATCACCAGGGGCGTCGTTCCGGGCACGGTGCTGGCCAAGCTCGAAACGTTCAATCCGGGCAATTCGATCAAAGACCGCATGGCGGTGAAGATGATCGAGGATGCCGAACGGGCCGGGCTTCTCAAGCCTGGCGGCACCATCGTCGAAGGGACGTCCGGGAACACGGGCATGGGCCTGGCAATCGCCGCGGTGGTCAAAGGCTACAAGTGCATCTTCACGACGACGGACAAGCAGTCGAAAGAGAAAATCGACGCGCTGAAGGCGTTTGGCGCCGACGTGATCGTGTGTCCCACGAACGTCGAACCGGAAGATCCGCGATCGTACTACTCGGTGTCGTCGAGGCTGCAGAGCGAAGTGCCCGATTCGTGGAAAGCGAATCAGTACGACAACCTGTCGAACCTGCAGGCGCACTACGAGCAGACCGGCCCCGAGATCTGGGAGCAGACCGGCGGACGCATCACCCAGCTCGTCGTGGGAGTGGGGACCGGCGGGACGGCGTCCGGCGTCGGCCGCTATCTCAAGGAGCGCAACCCGAAAATCAAGGTGTGGGGCATCGATACGTACGGATCGGTGTTCAAGAAGTACAAAGAAACGGGCATCTTCGACAAACACGAGATCTACCCGTACATCACCGAAGGGATCGGTGAGGACTTTCTCCCGAAGAACGTGGATTTCGACGTCGTCGATCACTTTGAGAAAGTCACCGACAAGGACGCCGCCATCATGACGCGCCGGATCGCGCGCGAGGAAGGCATCTTCGCCGGCAACTCCGCCGGATCGGCGATGGCCGGCCTGATCCAGCTGAAGGAGCACTTCACGTCCGCCGATGTGATTGTGGTGATCTTTCACGACCACGGATCGCGTTATCTGGGCAAGATGTTCAACGACGACTGGATGCGCGAGAAGGGCTTCATCGAGAAGACCGGCATGACGGCGCGCGATCTCGTCGCCTCGGGCGTTTCAGGCGAGCTGTTCTCCGTCGAGTGCAACGAGCCGGTCGAGCATGCCGTCCGGGTGATGAGCGAGCACGATTTTTCACAGATTTCCATTACGCACGACAAGCGGCTCGTGGGATCGCTGAACGAGGCTCAGTTGTACGCGGAGCTGGTGCGCAACACCGATGTCAAGTCGCAGCCGGTCGAAACCATCATGCAGCCCGCATTTCCGTTCGTCGACATTTCGACGCCCGTCGATCTGCTGTCGACGATGATTTCGCCGGAGAGCCCGGCCGTGCTGGTGCGGGACTTCAAAACCGACAAGACGTTCATCATCACGCGATCCGATCTGATTCGCGTGCTCTAGAGAA
>QHWF01000420.1:0-1210 GCA_003222455.1 Acidobacteriota bacterium | reverse complement strand
ACACAGAGATGGCCGAGCGGCGCGTGAAGCGATCGCCGCTGCGCTCGAACAGGTTCGCCTTCGTCAGCGCTGCGAGGACAATGTGGACGGTCTCCGGCGCCAGGTCGGTGTTTTCGATGGTGTCGTTGACCGTAATCACGTCGCCAGGGTGCAGCGAGGCGAGATACGCTTCCAACCGCGCCCACGATTGACCGTTCCGCGAGCCGTTGTTGGTCATCTCGCTCAGCGTAGGGCAAGCGCCGTTCCGTGCACTGCTGTGCAGCAGGCCCAACAGGTTACGGGGATATGGTTCAGGCTCAATGCATGAAATAAGTAAAAATTACACGACACTAGGAGCCCGCGTTTGTAATGGCGAACGGGCTCCCAGCAGGCGATCCGTCGCTTGCGTCACCGCCACGAGCCCGGCGGTCAACGGGCCAATCGCCGGCACGGGCTCGAGCACGCCGGCAGTCACTAGGAAAACCGGGCGCGCCCGTCAGCAGCACGAACGCGAGAAGCGGCGCGACGAACAGCCACTTCGCGTAGGGAGCGGCCGCGATCAAGTCGTGCAGGGTGCGCCGCGCCTCGCGTTCGACGTAGCGGGTTCCGTGCTCGACCACCTGCCTCACGCCCGATCGTGCGACAGGGCCGAGCGGCACCTGCGCCAGCGCGAGCTCGAACGCTTTGAAATCGCTGCCGCTGAACAGCTGATCGACCGCCTGCGGCGCCGTCACCTGCACCCAGTAGGTCACCCGGTCGTTGAAGCGATGCCACGCGACGGCAGCCGGCAGAAAGACTCCCGCGTAGATCAGGGCCAGCGCTACTGCGTCGGATACGGGACGCTTCCGGCGTCCGATCCGCACGCGCCGCCGCACCGCGACCACCGCCGGCGCGAGCAGGTACGCGAAAAAGGCAGAGAGCAGCACGAGGACGCCCGCACCCTGAATGGCTCCCACCATGCGGGCAACACGTTAATACAGCATCGAACCCTCCCGGAGGTCTACAAAGCAAGTCCGGGTGCATCAGCAGTAGCGTAAGATCGGCTATCTTATTGCATGGGAGCGTGCCGCTCGAGGAGTCGATAGATGGCCGAAGTGTTCGTTCAATTCGCCACCCCCGTGGCTGCCCGGGACGGAACCGTCTACCGGGCGCAGGCCTGCGGCGCACCAAACGCCGACGGCATGTGGGAAGGCTGGATTGAATTCCTGCCGGTGGGTGGCGGGCCTCCGGT
>QHWF01000419.1 GCA_003222455.1 Acidobacteriota bacterium | reverse complement strand
TTCGATCAGTTCACAAACGTCGACAGCATCGGCGCGATACAGGTCGCGCCGTCCGACACAAACATTGTCTATGCCGGCACTGGTGACTCGGTGGGAGGTTCGTCCGGCGACGGCATGTACAAATCGGTCGATGCCGGCAAGACGTGGACGCATATCGGCCTCGAGGACACAGTCAAGATCAACAAGATCGTGGTCGATCCGAAAGATCCGAATCTGGTGCTCGCATCGACGCAAGGCGACGCGCGGCACAGCGGCCAGGGCGTGTATAGCAGCACCGACGGCGGCAAGACGTGGACGAACGTCCTAAAGCCGGAGAACGCGAACGGCACGCGCGACCTCGAGTACGCGTTCGACACGCCGCATGTGATGTTCGCGACGTCGCAGGGCGCTGGCGGCGGGTTTGGAGGAGGAGGAGGCGCAGCCCCGCAAGGTCCGAACGCCACGGCGCTCTACAAATCGACCGACGCCGGCAAGACGTGGAAGAAGGTAGACACGCTGCCGCCATACACGGGACGCATCAGCGTCGCGATCGCGATGCACACCAAGGGTCAACGTGTCTTTGTCGTTGGCGGTCTGCTTCAGGGCGGCTCGGGTTTATATCGGTCTGACGATCAAGGCGCGACGTGGCAGCACATGGGAGGCGACGACACGCGAGTGGCCAACGGGCAGGGCGCGTTCAGCTCAGGTGTCTGGGTCGATCCCCAGAATCCGGACATTCTCTACACGATCAGCACCACCGTGTATCGATCGACCGACGGCGGCAAGACTTTCAGCGCCTTCAAGGGCGCGCCCGGCGGTGAGGATCCCCACGAGATCTGGATCGATCCGACCAACGGCCAGCGGATGTTCTTCGGCTTCGATCAGGGCCCGGCGGTCACGCTCGACGGCGGACAGACCTGGAGCGGCTATTACCAGATCCCAATCGCGCAGGTCTACCACATCGCCACCGATAACCGGTACCCGTATTGGGTGATGGGGTCGAAGCAGGACACGGGCGCGATCATGACACGCAGCCGCAGCGATCAGGGTCAGATCACGACGGTCGATTGGTTGCCACTGCCGTCATCCGAGTTCGGCACTCTCGCGCCCGACCCGCTCAAGCCAACGACTGTGTACGGTGTCGGCTATGGCGCCGGACAAGGCAACGGGCTGATCAAGATCGATCTCACCGCCGGACAGTGGGGCAACGTCGCGCCAAATTTCGGAACGGACTCGGGCCTGTATACCGCCGGCCGCGATTTCTGGAAACGGTTCGACACCGCGTTCGATCCGAAGGCGCTTTACGTAGGCTACAACTGCATTCTCGTAACGCGTGACGGCGCCCAGACGTGGAAGGCGTTCAGTCCCGACCTCACCACAGCAAAAGGTCAGCCGATGGTGCCGTGCGGCGTCGTGCCCGCAGCGGCGGCCGCACCGCGACCGGCAGCTCCGGCTCCGACGCCCGGGGCTCCGACTGCGACTCCGACACCGGCGCCTCCGGCTGGCGGGCGCCCTAACCTGCCAGGATCGATCTCCGATTTCTCGCTCTCAACCGTTAAGCAAGGGGTCGTCTGGTCAGGCAGCACCTCGGGACAGATCTACAACACGATGGACGGCGGCAAGACGTGGAACAACGTCACGAACTTCACCGATCTGCCGCCGGGCGCCAACTTCGTTACCGTGGAAGCCGGACACAGCGACGTTAATACGGCCTACGTGCTCGCCAACCTCGGCCTCGGCCGTGGCGGTGGCGGCCCGCCGGCGCCGCAGCGGGAGCAGCACTATATCTATCGCACGCACGATGGCGGCAAGAGCTGGACGCGCATCGTCAATGGATTGCCAGTCGATGAGCGCACGGGCAGTCAGGTACACGTCATTCGCGAGGATCCCAAACAGAAGGGCTTGCTCTTTGCCGGCACTGAGACGACTGTTTACGTTTCATTCGACGACGGCGATCACTGGCAGTCTCTGCGGCTCAATCTGCCGAGCACGTCGATTCGTGACATGGTATTTCATACCGACGATCACATGAACGATCTTGTGATCGGCACGTACGGCCGCGGATTCTGGGTGCTCGACGACATGAGTCCGCTGCGCGACATCGCGGCGAAGGCGCAGCAGATCGCGGCGGCGCCGGCGTACCTGTTCAAACCGGGTGACGCTATCCGCTCGCGGATGAATTCGAATTGGGATCAACCGATGAATCCCGAGATGCCGCATGCGGCGAATCCGCCTTTCGGTGCGCTCATCTATTACCACCTGAGCCAGAAGCCGGCCGGCGAGATCAAGCTACAGATCTTCGACTCGGCGAATAAGTTGGTGCGGACGATCACGAGCACGCCGCCACCGATGTACCGGCGGCCGCCGTATCCCGATTATTGGCTGATGCCCTCGTCTGAGCGCGCGCTCTCGACGAACATCGGAACGAATCGCATTAATTGGGATCTGCGTTATGACGATCCGCCCGGCTTCAACCCGGACATCAATAACCAAATGAACTCCGCGCCGGGCCAGGTCACGCCCGCGCCGCATGGGCCGCTCGCGCTGCCGGGCACGTACACCGTCAAGCTGCTGGTGGACGGCGCCGTGTACACGCAGACTCTGGTAGTGCACAACGATCCGCGTATTGGGGAGAGCGCGACGATGATGTCTGGGCTGCGGGCCCAGAACAAACTGGCGATGGCCGCCTGGCAGGGCATGAAGGACAGCTATGCTGCGAACGAGGAGGTGGCCGCGATGCGTGCACAACTGGCCGCGATCGCGCGTGGCTCTTTGCCGGCCGACATCGCAACGGCCGCGACCGCGCTCGATGCGAAGCTGGCGACGATCGGCGGCGCCAGGGCACCCGGACGCGGCGGTGGTGGTGGAGGCGGGTTTGGGGGCCCAGCAAGGATTCCCGGCAGCGTGCTCACCTTCACCGCGATCAACGCGCTCTTCAACACGGTCCTCGCGCCGCTCTCGCAGAACGCCATCGACATGCCGCCCACCAAGGCGGAGGTCGACACGTGGGAATCGGGTTGCAAGGAGTTCACCGCAACGGCGAACGCGTCGAAGACTATGCTCGGCGTGGACCTGGTCGGATTCAACAGCCTGCTAACGAAGAGCAACCTGACGCCGCTGAAGATCACGCCGACGGCGTTGGCGGTGCCGGCGTCGTGCACGTTCGTGTGGCCCATGGCGACGGCCCGCGGGGGTAAATAGACCGAAGACCGTGCAGTGGCCGCAAGACGTCATCGCCAACGAGGCTTAGAGAATCCAAACCGTGAGTTTTATCGCGGCGATAAACGTGTAGCTCATTACAGGAAAACAGGCGAAATTTCACCTCCTGGCAGTTATACAGCGCCGAAATTCAATGGATTTAAAGATAGGAGTCGCAATGAAATTGGAGTTTCCCGATGCCGTCCCGGAAATACCAGTCAGGGATATCAACGAGGCAGCGGCTTATTACGAGAACAACCTCGGTTTTACAGTCGATTGGGGCGGCGAGGAACTTGGACTTGCAGGAATCTCAAAGGGAAACTGCAGGATGTTTCTGGCGAACTCAGATTATCGAAAGGAGTGCGGAAATGTCGGGCCAGTTCTGATTTGGCTGAATTTGAAGAGCAAGGATGAAGTAAATGTGAACTCTGACGTTCGGCGCTTGCTCGAATGAAGCCTACATGCGGTGAACTTGATGCACTAGATTGCCATTGACTTGCCTTCAGATTTGGTGGCATAAAAGCGCCTTACATTACTGAGCACCTCGCCTGCTTTTTACCTGAGCGCATACCTAAAGGAGACTGACATGTCACTCAATGGGAAGCACGCCCTGATCACCGGAAGCTCGCGCGGCATCGGCCGCGGGATCGCTCTGATGCTGGCGGACAAGGGTGTCAAAGTAGCCATCAACTATTACCAGAATGAAGCTGCCGCTAACGATACCCTCGCGAAGGTCAAAGAGCGGGGTTCCCATGGCTTTCTCATCCAAGCTGATGTCTCGCGCCCCGACGACATCAGCCGCATGTTCGAGAAGGTTCGGGACGAGTTCGGCAGGCTCGACATCTTCGTGAGCAATGCGCGAACTGATCTCCCCACCTTCTACCAGAAGCCGCTGGAGATCACGCCGGAGCAGTGGGACATGGCCATGAACTCGCAGGCTAAGGCGTTCCTGCTAGGGGCACGGGAGGCCGCCCGCCTGATGAATGATGAGGGCAGGGTCATCGCCATTACCTACTCGCCCGGCGGCCGCACCGGGAGTTGGCAGCCGTGGGTGGCGATGGGGTCCGCGAAGGCCGCGCTCGACTCGCTGGTGCGCTACTTCGCCGTCGCCTTGGCCCCGCGACGTATCACCGTCAACGGCGTCAGCCCCGGCGGCGTCTTCGGCCCGCCCAACGTAGTCGAGGGTGGTGTCTTGCGCTCTCTGCCGCAAGACGTCCAGGACGCCACGCGAGCCTGGCACGAGGGCGGGTGGACGCCGATGAGGCGGCTCGGGACCCCGGAAGACATCGGCAACGCCGTGACACTCCTGTGCATGGAGGAGGCCGGCTTCATTACAGGTCAGATCATCCACGTGGACGGCGGGGCGTCCATCATGGACACCGTCTTCCCGCTCGAAATCCAACAGGGATAAAGGTTGAACCAGGGCAGCACGTGGTAGGGCAAGTCATCTGCTTAAAGTCGTAAAATTCGGCCGTTGAAGGGGAATATGTGGCAACAGTTGGCCCTTCAAGGAGCACCCTCGGAGCACGCCTAACAAACGGCATGCAGGATGCTAAGTGGTCTTGTCTTCGGCGCGGGCCCACAACTTGTTCCAGATGAGCCGCGATTGAATGCTTCTCAACTCAAGGATAGAATCCGGGGTTGAAGGCTAAACGCGCTGCCTCAACGCTGCTCTTGGGCGTTGAAAACACTATATGAAAAAATTTCTCGCGCGCGTATTTGTTGGCTTGCTAACGTTCACTTTCGGCGTGACCATCAGTTCGCGTCGTTTTGTTCGTCCTCATGTCAATCGATCAGTGAGGTTATTCGGCCCGCCGTGTCGTGAGGGTCTCGTGTCTGTCGAACCACAACTTGACGTTCCTCTGCGAATCACAATATCAGATGCCGTATGCGACCGTCCGCAGGAGGCCCGGGTGCAGTGGGTGGCGGAAAACATTGGCACCGTGACAATTAGCAGATTCGAAATTCGCAGTATCGAAACTTATGATCGACCCGTCGGCGGTCGCAAAGGTGTCATCACCATTGGTTCTAGTCTGAATCCGCATCGCACCACTACCGGTTTGGTTGGCAGCAGCGCTATCAACGGCGTTGCAGGTGCGTCCGTCTTGATGAGTTATAAGTTAACCGTTTGGTCTGTCACGTATGCGGATGGAAAAACCTGGACTCGCGCTCCCGCTGAACGCAGCTAACTCTTTGTTGCGCGCATATCAAATCGTGTTGGACCGGAGCCCGGAGATCAACTTGCTGTATGAATCGAAGGTTGAATGTGGGCGCCGCCTGAGATACCAGATGCTTGTCTCCCGGGGTCAACTCTGACGGTGGGAACTGGCCCTTTGCTGAGAAATCACTGTCGAACTTAGCAGGATTCGGTATCGTAATGGCCTTGAGGAGGTAAAAGAGGATGTATTGCTCATCTTGCG
>QHWF01000418.1:15681-29120 GCA_003222455.1 Acidobacteriota bacterium | reverse complement strand
GAGCGCGGAGCAGAGCTGGCGTATGCCGATCCGTACGTCCCGTCGATCGTCGTTGGCGGGAACACCCTGAAGGCCGTGGAGTCGAGCGATGAGGAGATCGGTGCGGCCGACTGCGTCCTGATTCTCACCGATCATTCCGAGTTCGACTACCGGCGGGTCGTCGAGGTCGCGCGTCTGGTCGTCGACACGCGACACGCGACCCGGGGGATTGCGGCGCCGCCGGGGCGAGTCGTCACGCTGTAGACTCGGACGGAACCTTCCTCATAGAGAATCCAGGGATTTGACCCAGCGGCTTCCAGTGGTTTCCCTTCCTCGATTGTAGGGAGATGTCGGATTGTCGTTCGAGGCGCACTGCGATCTACTCGTGAGCGATGGCGCGGCGGCTGAGAGCAAAGAAGGAAGGAGGAACGAGCTCGTGAAGTGCTTGCCGTTAACAGATCGGCCCTCGCACGGCGTCGCCCTCGAGGGTCGGCGGAGCCAGGCTTACGACGAGGAGGCTTTCCGGTACTTCTTGGCGATCGAGCGAAAGCGCTCCGAACGCTCGGGCCGCCCCTTCCTGCTTCTGCTGGTGGATTTAAAAGAGCAGCCAGGAGTAGGCGCGCGCATCCACCCTGCGGTCGCCGGCAAGCTCTTCTCTGGTCTGTGGCTCCAGCTCCGCGACAGCGACTTCGTCGGCTGGTACCGTGAGGAGCGCGTGGCTGGAGCCGTCCTGACCGAGCTCGGAGATGGGCCCCGAGCAGACGTCTCCCACGCCTTTGGTCAAAGGGTCACCCAAGCGCTTTGCGCACGGCTTCCCGCGGATCTTGCCAGCCGCCTCCGGGTGCGTGCTTATCACCACGCCGAACCCGAGAGGCCCCAAGCGCGCAGTGGTCTTCGCTCGGTCCTCGACCCCGACATGCCCCTCGCGGCGGGGCTGAGCTGATCCCGGGAATCTGATGCTCAAGCTCGGCGTCTTCGGCTACGGGTACTGGGGCCCGAACATCGTGCGCAACTTCTCGAGCCAACCGGATTGCCGGGTGGTGACCATTTGCGACAAGAGCCCCAAGGCAGTGGCTCAGGCGCTGAGCCGCCACCCGGGGGTGCGCGCCACGTCCGATCCGGATGAAGTCATGAGGTCACCGGAGATCGACGCTGCCAGGAAGGCGCTCGAGAACGACAAGCACGTCTTCGTCGAGAAGCCCTTTACGGCCACGTCGGCCCAGGCGGAAGAGCTGATCGAACTGGCCGATCGCAAGAACTTACAGATCATGGTGGATCACACCTTTCTCTTCAACGGCGCAGTGCGCAAGATCAAGGAGTTGGTCGATGGGGGAGTCCTGGGGCCGCTCTACTACTACGATTCGACTCGAGTCAACCTGGGGCTCTTTCAGCACGACGTGAACGTCATCTGGGACTTGGCGCCTCACGATCTGTCCATCATCGACTATCTGATCGGACTCGAGCCAGAGCTGGTCGTGGCCACCGGCGGAGCGCACCTGAACGGCCTGGCGGACGTGGCCTACATCACCCTGTGCTTTCCCAACAACATCATCGCCCACCTGAACGTCAACTGGCTCTCACCGGTGAAGGTGCGCACCACGTTGGTCGGCGGGGAGCGGAGGATGCTGGTGTGGAATGATCTCGAGCCCTCTGAAAAGGTCAAGGTGTACGACAAGGGGGTGCAGATCACCGATACTCACGATGAGTCGCGTCAACGGCTCAAGGGTTTGATCGAGGCGAAGGTCTTCGAGGTGGGATCGGGGCCGGCTGTCTACGACCCGAAGCGGAGACATGTGGGCCCCACGCGTGGACCAGACCGAGGCCCTCCAGCTAGAAAGCCGGTACTTTTTGGACTGTGTGGCCTCGGGAGGGAAGCCGTTCAACGACGGGCGGGCGGGCTTGCGTGTGGTGAGGATGCTGGAGGCGGCCGACGAGTCACTCAAGCGCCGCAGAGAAATCGTCTTCGCATCATCGCGCTGACCGGAGCGAGCTGGTTACTCTCCGGTTCCCTTCGATCACATTCGCGCTTTAGGCCGATGAGCATACAGTACCAGCCGCACGTCATCGAGGAAGAGCTCTTCAGGGGCGTCTTGCGCAGGGAGCGAAGGCGTTCGGACCGCTCCAATCGGCCGTTCATTCTTCTGCTCGTGGACCTGAACGATGGTGTGGAAGCTGATTCCTCGTCGACTCGGGAGGCGGCCATCGAGGCCCTGGTGGCCGCGAAGCGTGAAACAGACATCCTGGGCTGGTTCGAGTCACGCGCGGTCCTCGGCGTCATCCTGCCCGAGATCGACGCGTGTCATGTGGCCAATGCGCGTGAAGCAATCGAGGCTCGAGTCCGTCGCGAGCTCGCCCAGCGCGTGGATCGGGGAACGGTCGGCAGGCTTTCGCTTCGACTCCGCGTCCATCCCGAGCCGAGGCGTGCGGGAGAGGAAGGACTGTGGCTGGATGATCCGCTCCTCCGCGACGCGATCAAGCGGGGGCTGGACCTCATCGGCAGTCTGACACTCCTGGTCGTCCTGTCGCCTCTTCTCTTGGTGATCGCCGCTGTGGTGAAGTCGACGTCTCGCGGTCCCGTCTTTTTCAGACAGGTGCGAATCGGGCAGATGACGAAGCCGTTCACGATGCTCAAGTTTCGAACGATGTATTTGAACGCCGATCACGGGCTCCATCACGAGTTCGTCAGCCGGTTCATCAAGGCGAACGGCACGATCCACGGGCCTGGCCACAACGAATTTTTCAAACTCACCAACGATCCGCGGGTCACGCCGGTCGGACGCATTCTTCGCAAGACGAGCCTCGACGAGCTGCCTCAGCTCTGGAACGTGCTACGAGGCGCGATGTCGCTGGTGGGACCACGGCCGCCGGTTCCGTACGAGTTCGAGCAGTACAAGGCCTGGCATCGTCGCCGGGTCCTCGAGGCCAAGCCGGGAATCACAGGCCTCTGGCAGGTGGCCGGGCGCAGCCGCACGACCTTCGACGAGATGGTCCGCCTCGACCTCCGGTACGCCAGGACGCGATCCCTCTGGACCGACATCAAGATCCTCCTCGCGACGCCCGCGGCGGTCATCTCGGGGAAGGGCGCCTGTTGACGCGGGCCGGGGCAGGGCCGGAGGTCGAGGGTGGACCGGCGGTGAACGAATACCTGTGCATTGCGCCCAACGTCAGGTTGGGGAAGGGCGTCAAACTCGCGAAGTTCATCAACCTGTACGGCTGTGACATCGGCGACGAAACGAAGGTCGGGGCGTTCGTCGAGATCCAGAAGAATGCGAAGGTCGGGCGGCGGTGCAAGATTTCGAGCCACACCTTCATCTGCGAAGGCGTGACGATCGAAGACCACGTCTTCATCGGCCACGGAGTCACCTTCGTCAACGACTTGTATCCGCGGGCGACGACTCCGAGGGGAGAGCTCCAGACCGGGAAGGACTGGAAGGTTGAGCCAGTGCTGGTGAGGACGGGCGCTTCGATCGGGTCGGGCGCGACGATCCTCTCGAACGTGGTCATCGGGCAAAACGCCATCGTCGGGGCCGGCAGCGTCGTGACCCGCGACGTGCCGGCTAACGCCATCGTGGCCGGCAACCCGGCGAGACTCTTACGGTACATCACCACCGAACCCAGGCGCATCGAATGAGCGGCGACAGGATTCCCTTCCTGGATCTGGTCACTGTCCACCGAGAGCTCGAGGGTGAGTTGCTCTCGGTCTTCAAGACTGCCCTCGACACGGCCGGGTTCATCGGTGGCCCCACGGTCCAGGAGTTCGAGCTCGACTTCGCGGAGTTCTGCGAGTCGCGGTTCTGCGTCGGAATGGCCAGCGGCACGGACGCCTTGCGCCTCGCGCTGATCGCGGCCGGTGTCCGACCGGGAGACACCGTGGTGACGGTGCCGCTCACCTTCATCGCCACCACCGAGGCGATCTCGCAAGCCGGCGCGCGGCCGGATTTCGTCGACATCGACGAGCGCACCTACACCATGGATCCGGAGAAGCTGCGCTCCTACCTGGAGAGCGAATGCGTACGCTCGCCCCAGACGGACCGCGTGGTGAGCAAGCGCACTGGCGGCCCGGTGACGGCCGTGATCCCCGTGCATCTGTACGGACAGATGGCCGACATGGATCCGATCCTCGACCTGGCGACGCAGTACAACCTCATCGTCATCGAGGACGCCTGCCAGGCGCACGGAGCCGAGTACCTCTCCAAGAAGAAGGGCCGCTGGTGCAAGGCCGGGTCGATGGGCCGCGCCGCGGCGTTCAGCTTCTATCCCGGTAAGAACTTGGGCGCCTGCGGCGAGGCGGGAGCCGTCACCACCGACGACGAGCAACTAGCGCGGCGCTGTCAGATGTTACGCGACCACGGCCAGTCAAGGAAGTACTTTCACGACATCGAGGGGTACAACGGCCGGCTCGACGCCATCCAGGCCGGTGTCTTGCGGGTGAAGCTCCGTCATCTGGCGAAGTGGAACGACCAGCGCCGGGAGCGGGCACGCGGCTACGACGAGCTCCTCGCCGGCACCGAGAAGACGGTCGTCCGTCCCCACGTGCCCTCCTGGTCGCGACCCGTCTACGCTCCAGAAGGACCTGGCCGCCGCAGGCATCGGAACGGGCCTCCACTACCCGATCCCGCTTCACATCGCGAGGGCCTATGAATTCCTGAGGTTCCGTCGGGGTGACTTCCCGGTCGCCGAGCAGGCCGCCTCCCAGGTGCTTTCGCTCCCGATGTTCCCCGAGCTCTCCCCCGACCAGCAGCGCCGCGTCGCCGCGGAAGTGCGCCGATCCCTGGCCGGCAGGCAGCCGGCGGGGGCAGATAGCGGCAGAATCGCGCCAGTGGCACACACCCATCGCCTGAGCGAGCCGGCGGTGATTCACTGGCCGGTGAAGGCATCTCGCCAACGCTGAGGCCTCGAGGTATTCCATGCAAAGCCAACCAGTCGCTAAGTCCAAGGTGAACGTAGCCGTCGTGGGCATCGGCTATTGGGGTAAGAACCTCGTTCGGAATTTTCATGAGCTTGGTGCCCTGGCCGTGCTCTGTGATGCGGAACGATCTGTGGAGGACGGCTGCCGGAACCGATACGAGGGTGTCACGTTCTGCCGGGAATTCAGCGCAGTCCTCTCGGATCCTTCTATTACCGCCGTCGCTTTGGCGACGCCGGCGATTACCCACTACGAAATGGTCAAAGCGGCTCTGGAAGCCGAAAAGGACGTGTTCGTCGAAAAGCCGCTGGCCGTCGATGTGGAGCACGGCGAAAAGCTCGTGGAACTGGCCGCCACGAGGCGCAGGATTCTCATGGTCGGCCACGTTCTCCGGTATCACCCGGCGATCCTGAAGTTGCAGGCGTTGATTCAGGAGGGCGCACTCGGAAAGATCAACTATCTGTATTCCAACCGCCTGAACATCGGGAAGATACGGACTGAGGAAAATATTCTCTGGAGCTTCGCCCCGCATGACATCTCGGTGATGCTCTCACTCCTCGATGAGATGCCGAACCGTGTTTCTTGCGAGGGCGGTGCCTATCTGAATCGCCACATCTTCGACGTCACCTTGAGCCACTTTGATTTCCCAAGCGGGGTTCAGGCCCACATCTTTGTCAGCTGGTTGCATCCGGTCAAAGAACAGCGGCTTGTGGTTGTCGGTTCAGAGAAGATGGCGGTGTTTGACGACACGGCAGGCCACAAGCTTGTCCTGTACCCCCACAAGGTCGAATGGCGAAACCGGGTGCCGACGGCCGTCAAAGCGGAGGGCGAGATCATCGCCCTGGAGAATCGTGAACCCCTCAGGGCGGAGTGCCAACATTTCCTCGACTGTGTGGGTTCCAGAATTTCTCCCGTGAGTGACGGCGCGGAAGGCCTACGGGTCTTGCGAGTATTGGATGCCTGCCAGCGTTCACTGCTGAGCGGGGCAAGCGCTGTAGGCCCGTCCGTCTCTCAACGTGAGCCCCGCCTGCCTTATTTCGTCCACGAATCCGCCTACGTCGACGACGGCGCTGAGGTCGAGGTTGGCACAAAGATCTGGCATTTCTCTCACATCATGAAGGGCGCACGGATCGGCGCACACTGCGTCATAGGACAAAACGTGAACGTCGATGGTGGGGCGACGATCGGCAACAACGGCAAGATTCAGAACAATGTCTCTGTCTATGCGGGTGTGGTGATTGACGATGATGTGTTTCTCGGACCTTCGTGTGTCCTGACGAACGTCATCAACCCGCGCGCCCAGGTCAACAGGCACTCGTTGTACGAGACCACCCGGCTGAAGCGGGGCTGTACGGTGGGCGCCAATGCCACCATCGTGTGTGGCGTCACCATCGGGCGTTATGCCTTTGTCGGGGCCGGCTCGGTGGTTACCCGGAGCGTGCCGGACTTCGCGTTGGTCGTCGGAAACCCTGCCCGCCGAGTCGGATGGATGAGTCGGCACGGTCACCGGCTCGATTCATCCGATGTCAACGGCGTGATGCGGTGCCCGGAAAGCGGCTATCGCTATAAGGAAACGGATGCCGGCGTTCTCCGGTGCCTCGACCTGGATGAAGAGGCTCCCCTGCCCACGGAGTTGAGGAATGGCACGCGATTGTACAGGCAATTGAGAGAAGCCAAGCGATGAAGGCTCCGCTGCTCGATCTCAAGGCGCAGTACCGGGCCATCAAGGCAGACGTCGATGCCGCAATCGCGGAGGTGATGGAGTCTCAGCACTTCATCCTCGGACCGAAGGTCGAGCAGTGTGAACACGCGATCGCGCGGTACTGCGGGTGCTCACACGCCGTCGGAGTTTCGTCGGGCACCGACGCCTTGCTCGCTTGCCTGATGGCCGAAGACATTGGTCCTGGCGACGAGGTGATCACGACTCCCTACACCTTTTTTGCGACGGCCGGTGCGATTGCCCGCGTCGGGGCGACTCCGGTGTTTGTCGATATCGATCCTGTGACGTTCAATCTCGACGCATCCCGGATTGCCTCGAACGTGACGGACCGGACCCGCGCAATCATTCCCGTGCACCTCTATGGCCAGATGGCCGACATGGACGCCGTGATGCGGGTGGCCAAGACATCGGGGCTCGTCGTCATCGAGGACGCCGCCCAGGCGATCGGTGCGGAGCACAAGGGCTGGCGGGCTGGCAGTGTGGGCCACTACGGCTGTTTCTCGTTCTTTCCTTCAAAGAATCTGGGTGGGGTCGGCGATGGCGGGATGATCGTGACGAACGATGCGGAGCGTGCGGAGAAGCTGAGGTGTCTGCGCGCTCATGGTGCCAAGCCGAAGCACTGTCACAAGGTTATCGGAGGTAATTTCCGGCTCGACGCCATTCAGGCCGCGGTGGTGTCGGCCAAACTGCCGTACCTGGATGGCTGGACGGCCGCTCGCCAGTGGAACGCGAGGCGGTACGATCAGCTCTTTACGGAGTCCGGACTGGTAATCGGCGATGGTTCCCTCTCTCCGGCGGCACGAGACCGATCGGCGAACGGATCTCGGCACCTCCTGCTCCCCCGGATCGTGACGGATCGCCACATCTTCAATCAATATGTGATTCGTGTGTCGCGCCGGGATGAATTGAAAGCCGCAAGCACTCTTGAAGATGCATGGTCTACTATCCCGTGCCCATGCATCTTCAAGAGTGCTTTGCCTATCTCGGCTATGAGGCCGGCGCGTTCCCCGAGAGTGAACGGGCCGCCAAAGAGACCTTGGCGCTTCCGGTTCACCCAGAACTCACCGAGGAGCAAGCCCGGTACGTGGTCGACTGTATTCGTGATTTCGTCGGCAGGGACGCCTCAACGCCACAGGCCTGTCAGGCAGAGAGGCCCGCCGATGTCCGGTCTGCGATCGAGGGCAGACGCGAGGTGCACGCGACGTGATCGGCGTCATTCCCAAAGCTGACCAGATGACCGTCGTTGAGGAGTTCTTCCAGTTGTTCAAGACACCGTGGGAGCTCCACAGACACGGCCGAGCCTACGATGTCGTTGTTGCCACAGCGGACGGCGTACCGGAAGTCGACGCGAGGCTGCTGATCGTCTACGGACCCGAAATCAAGAGCAGTGACGCCCGAGACGGCATCGCGGTGCGTTCGAAGCATCGGGGCGGGTTCGTGCGCTGTCGGGGAATCGACCTNGCCACGTTCGAGGACGGCAGCGCGGGCATCCCTTGTATCACTGCGAGCTCGGAGACGGCGGGCCTCACGATCGGCCGGGCAGACAGCACCGTCATCCGGCTTGGATATGACCTGTTCCAAGAAGTCCGCTTCCTCTTTTCGGTCGGCCAGCCTGTCGAGCAGGCCCATATCCCTACACTCGACGTCCACATCATGATGCTCCGGGCGTGGTTCGTGAAGGGTGGAATAACCTTCTTGGAGATTCCTCCCGCCCCCGCGGGCCGCAGCTTTATGGTGTGCCTGACCCACGACATTGATTTTGCGGGAATACGCAACCACAGGTTCGATCACTCGATGTTCGGATTCCTCTACCGGTCCACCGTGGGGTCGATCGGCAAATTCTTCCGGCGCCGAATCTCGTTCACGCGTCTTTGTCAGATGTGGCGCGCCGCCGCATCTCTTCCGTTTGTGTATTTGGGGTGGGCGAAGGATTTCTGGGATCCATTCGAGTGGTATTTGCGGGTCGAAAAGAATTTGCCCGCCACCTACTTCTTCATTCCTTTCAAGAGGCGGTGCGGCGACCGGGTATCCACGCCACACGCGTCGCGCCGCGCGACCGCCTATGACATTACGGACCTTCCCGAATGGACGGCCACTCTCATGCAGGAAGGGTGCGAGCTTGGCGTTCATGGAATCGATGCCTGGCACAGCGTGGAGAAAGGGCGCGACGAGTTGGCGCGAATCGCCGCAGTGACCGGCGAGTCGAAGATCGGTATCCGGATACATTGGTTGCTTCGCGGTGAGGACACGCTTTCGGTCCTGGAGGAGGCGGGTTACGCGTACGACTCGAGTGTTGGCTACAACGAGACCATCGGGTACCGCAGCGGCACAACCCAGACGTTTCGTCCGTTGGACACGACGGCCCTCCTCGAGCTCCCCCTCCACATTCAAGACGGAGCGTTGTTCTTTCCTCGGCGGCTCGCCTTGTCCGAGCCAGATGCGTGGATACGCTGTCGAGCCTTGATCGACCATGTCAGAGAGTGTGGAGGTGCGCTCACCGTTCTCTGGCATGACCGAAGCCATGGGCCGGAGCGGTTTTGGGGCGACTTCTACCTCAGGCTCGTTCAAGAGCTGAAATCCCTTGATGGATGGTTTGGGACGGCGGGGCAGGTGGTCGGTTGGTTTCGGAAACGACGTGAGGTTCGATTTGACGTCATCGAGGCTGAGGATGGCGCCGCTCGAATTCGCCTTTGCTACCAGGGAGAGGAGATTCGTCCGCCCCTGAACATCAGGATTCACCGCCCATGCGCCGGACGGGACGAATTCGTCGACATCGATTGGACGGGTGAGACTGTCGTCGAACCCGACTTCTGGCACCAGAGACTGTCGTCGAACCCGACTTCTGGCACCAGAAAGGACAGTCGACTTGCTCTCTCCGCTGAGATCTGTCTGCATGCTGGTCCAGAACGACTACCAGTGTGATTCTCGAGTGAGGCGAAAAGCGGAGGCCCTGGTAGCGGCCGGGTACTCTGTCGACGTCCTCGCGTTGCCGTCCTTCCAGAGAGAGAAAAGCTATACGCTCAACGGAGTGAACGTCTACACGCTTTCGTTGGCTCGGAAGCGCGGGTTGTTGGCACGTTACCTCTTCGAGTACGCGGCATTCTTCTTGTGGGCTCTGGTTCGAGTATCTCTCCAGATGCGATGGAGACGGTATGCCGTCCTCGATGTCAACACGCTGCCTGATTTCCTCATCTTCGCTCCGGTCGTCGCCAAGTGGATGGGGGCCAAGCTTATCTTGGACATGCACGAAATCACTCCCGAGCTCTATAGCTCTAAGTATGGGATCCGCGCGAACTCGTGGATGCTTCGTCTGCTGAAACGTCTCGAAAGGATGAGCTTCGACTTTGCGGATCACGTGATCACCGTCAACGATCCAATCCAGGATCTGCTCGTCGACCGCGGATTGCCACGATCGAAATCGACCGTGGTCATGAACACGGCGAACGAGGCGCTCTGGACCTCACGCTCGAGTTCGTCCAATGCACCGGTGGCCGCGCCGGCGCCTGGGAAGTTCGTGATGATGTACCACGGCACCGTGAGCCGGATGTACGGGCTCGACATAGGCGTCGACGCCTTTGGCATGGTGCACAAGGAAATGCCGGGAGCGGAGCTGTGGATTCTCGGGGTCGGAGCTGAAACAACGCCGTTGGAGAGCCGGGCGAAGCAGCGCGGATTGGCCTCGAAGGTCCGACTGATCCCGCCCGTCGTGTCGACCGAACTTGCCAGGTGGTTGAGCCAGTGCGACATCGGAATCCTCCCAATGCGCGGCGGCGTATACCCCGAGTTGGCATTTCCTAACAAACTGTCGGAATACATCGTCATGGGCAAGCCTGTCGTCGTCTCTCGTCTGAAGGCGATCCAGCACCACTTTAGCGAGGAGGCGCTGGCTTACTGTGGTCCCAACGACCCCGCAGATCTCGCGAAACAGCTGGTCCGTTTGTATCGCGACCCGGGCTTGCGTGCCCGGCTGGCGGCGAGGGCCAAGGAGGAATACGCGCCGATACGCTGGGGTGTCATGAGGCACCGATACTTGAGACTGATGGAGGTCATGCTCGATCCCGGCGCTGCACGGCAAAACGGTCACGCGCTGAAGCAACCGGTTTGCCTCGATGAACGGTCTTCCTTGGCGCGACGAATCGAAACGGGGCCGAGTTCATGGAGCTGACCATCAAGTCCGTGGTGTCCAGAAACTCGGCGTGGAGATCGCCGCTTGTGGCAGCGATTCTCCTCTACTCCTTGACGTTTCCAACCCCAGCGGCGGCCCAAACGGTCTCGTTCATTACCCACAAAGATTTCGTATCCGGATCTAATCCCGTGTCCGTCGCCGTGGGCGACTTCGACGGCGATGGAGTCCAAGATCTGGCGTTGACCAACTACAACTGTTGCAACCCCTATAACTACCACCCCGAGAACAACACCGTCGCGGTCCTGCTGGGGAATGGCGATGGGACCTTCCAGCCGGCGCGGACCTTCGCTGTAGGCACGAATCCGACCTCGGTAGTCGCGGGCGACTTCAATGGTGATGGCAAGCTGGATCTGGCGGTCGCCAACGCTGGCTCGAACACCATCGCGGTCCTGCTGGGGAATGGCGATGGCAGCTTTCAGCCAGCGCAGACCTTCGCCGCGGGCATCACTCCTTGGTCTGTCAGGATGGGCGACTTCAACAACGACGGCAGGCCGGATCTGGCGGTCGCGGACTCTGGGTCTGCGACCGTCGCGGTGCTGCTGGGCAACGGCGACGGAACCTTCCAGGCGGCGGCGCTCTACGGGGTTGGTCTCAATCCTCGGTCCATCGCCGTGGGCGATGTGAATGGCGACGGCAAGCCGGATCTGGCGGTCAGCAACGCCGGGTCCAACACCGTCTCGGTACTGCTGGGCAACGGCGATGGGACCTTCCGGCCGGCGCGAACTTTCGATGTAGGCACGAATCCGACCTCCGTGATCGTGGGCGATGTGAATGGCGACGGCAAGCCGGATCTGGCGGTCAGCAACGCCGAGTCCAACACCGTCTCGGTACTGCTGGGCAACGGCGATGGGACCTTCCAGGTGGCACAGAACTTCGCCGTTGGCGCCGAACCCTCGTCCATCGGTGTGGGCGACTTCAATGGCGACGGCAAGCTGGATCTGGCAGTCGCCAACACCGGCGCCAACACCGTCTCAGTGCTCCTGGGCAACGGCGATGGGACCTTCCCGGCGGCGCCGCTCTACGGAGTCGGCCTCAATCCTCAAACCGTTGCTATGGGCGACTTCAATCGCGATGGCAAGCTGGATCTGGCGGTCAGCAACGCCGGGGCCAACACGGTCTCGGTGTTGCTGGGCAACGGCGACGGGACCTTCCAGCCGGCGCGGACGTTCGCTGCAGGTCCTAATCCGACCTCCGTGGTCGTGGGCGACTTCAATGGCGACGGCAAGCTCGATCTGGCGGTCGCCGACTATGGCTCCAACGACGATTCAAACAGCACCACCGTCGCCACGACCGTTTCGGTGCTGCTTGGCAACGGCGATGGGACCTTCCAGCCGGCGCGGACTTTCGAGGCCGGCAGTGGTCCGTACGCCCTGGCCGTGGGCGACTTCAACGGCGATGGCAGGCTCGATCTGGCGGTGGCTGACCTGGGCCCCAGTACTCTACGAGCCGGTACTGTTTCGGTGCTGTTGGGCAACGGCGATGGAACCTTCCAGGCGGCACGGAGCTTCGCCGCTGGCAAGACCATTTGGTCCGTCGCCGTGGGCGACTTCAATCGTGACGGCAAGCTCGATCTGGTGGTCCCCGATGGAGGGTCGAACAGCGTGTCGGTCCTGCTGGGCAATGGCGACGGGACCTTCCAGGCTCCACAGAGCTTCCCTGTTGGTGCCGGCCCCGTATACGTCGCGGTCGGCGACTTCAATGGCGATCGGGTGCAAGATCTGGCGGTCGTTGCCTACTATGACTTCGCCGTTTCGGTGCTGCTGGGCAACGGCGACGGGACCTTCCAGGCAGCACGGACGTTTGCCGCCGGCACCTATCCTTGGTCTCTGTCCGTGGGCGACTTCAACGGCGACGGCGTGCAGGATCTGGTGACGGCAAACTTCGGCTCGACCACCGTTTCGGTGCTACCAGGCAACGGCAACGGAACCTTCCAGGCCGCACAGAACTTCGGCGCAGGCTTCAGTCCTGTATTCGTGGCAGTGGCGGACTTCAACGGGGATGGCAAGCCGGATCTGGCGGTCGCCGACTATTATGGCCTCGCCGTCTCGGTGCTGTTGGGCGACGGCAACAACGGCACCGCCGCGGCCGCGCCGGTGCTGAGTCCGGGAAGTGGGACGTATATCTCGTGCGACGATCTACTACACGACCGACGGGAGCACACCGACGACCACGTCGTCGGTCTACAGCGGCCCGATCTCGGTCACGCGGACCACGACGATCAAGGCGATGGCGGCCGCGAGCGGGATGGCCAACAGCGGCGTGGCCACCGCTACGTACACAATCGTACAGCAGCAAGTGGCGACACCAACCTTCAGCCCGGCCGGTGGGACCTACAGCAGCTACCAGTCTGTCGCCATCTCGGATACGACTTCTGGCGCGACGATCTACTACACGACCGACGGGAGCACACCCACGACCTCTTCGGCTGTATACACTGGCCCGATCTCGGTCACGCAGACAACGACGATCAAGGCAATCGCCACCGTGAGCGGGTTCGTGAGCAGCGCCGTGGCGACCGCGACCTACACTTTGCAGGCCGCCACACCCACGTTCAGGCCGCCAGGTGGGACCTACGTGCTCCCTCAGTTCGTGTCTATCGATGATGCGAGCCCAGGAGTCACCATCTACTACACGACCGACGGGAGCAC
>QHWF01000418.1:14274-15592 GCA_003222455.1 Acidobacteriota bacterium | reverse complement strand
CAGGGCATTCGCTCGAGCGTCGCCACACCGGCTGAGGTATGCGTACCGCAGGAGAGCCGATCCGGACTGCGCGCCCGACGGAGAGACGAGCCGCCGACCATACCTACGTTCTCATTACCGCGGCGAGGAACGAGGCCAGATTCATCGAACTGACCATCAAGTCGGTGGTGGGGCAGACGGTGCAACCCGCGAAATGGGTCATCGTCAGCGACGGCTCGACCGACGGCACGGACGAGATCGTGAGCCGATATGCGACGGAGCACGAATGGATCGATCTCATCCGGATGCCCGAGCGTACCGAGCGGCATTTCTGCGGAAAGGTGCAGGCCTTCAACGCCGGCTACGCCAGGATGAAAGATCTGAAGTACGACGTGATCGGGAGCCTGGACGGCGACATCTCCCTCGACGACGCCGACTACCTTTCCTTCCTGTTGAGCAAGCTGGCTGAGGACCCCACGCTGGGACTGGTCGGGACACCGTACCGGGACGGCGCAACGTACGACGAGCGTACGTCGCCGGCGCGTGCCAGTTGTTTCGGCGGGAGTGCTTCGAAGAGATCGGCGGTTATGTCGCGGTCAAGGAAGGCGGCGTCGACGACATCGCTGTCATGACGGCGCGCATGAAGGGCTGGAAGACGCGGACGTTCACAGACAAGACATGTCTGCACCATCGGGCACACGGGTCGGCCGAGCATCGCGTGCTCCTGACGAGATTTCGCGATGGTGCCTTGGACTACGCGCTTGGCGGCCATCCCCTGTGGGCACTCGTCAGGGCCGTGCACCAGATGACCCGGAGGCCCTTTGTCGTTGGAGGGCTGATGCTGTTGGCCGGCTATGTCTCCGCGATGGTCCGACGCAAGGAGAGGCCGGTGTCGCGCGAATTGATCGCGTTCCATCGACGCGAGCAGATGCGACGACTGAGGAATTGTCTCTCGGGAAAGAGGGCGGCTGCCCGGACGCGATGACCGATAAGCTAAAGCACATCAGTGTCTGCATCTGCACGTACCGGCGGCCACGCTTCCTCAAGCGCTTGCTGGAAGGACTCCGTGATCAGGACACGAACGGACGATTCACGTATTCGATCGTCGTCGCCGACAACGACCATCTCCAGTCTGCCGAGGCCGTAGTGCGGGAATTCGCGGCGGCCTCGAGCATTCCGATCAGATACTGCGTGGAGTCACGGCAGAATATCCCGCTGGCGCGAAACAAGGCCATTGAGAACGCCGACGGCGACTTCGTCGCCTTCATCGACGACGACGAGTTTCCGACCGCACGCTGGTTGCAGACTCTGTTCGAGGCCTGCGAGCACTACGACGTGG
>QHWF01000418.1:13730-14265 GCA_003222455.1 Acidobacteriota bacterium | reverse complement strand
GATCAACCGCCGCCAAAGTGGATCGTGAAGGGCAACTTCTACGAACGGCCGACTTACCCGACGGGGCTGGTGATCGACTGGAGAAAGGGACGGACCAACAATGTGCTGCTGAGACGGCGAGTCGTCACCGCTGACGGCCAGCCGTTCAGACCGGAGTTCCTGACCGGAGAGGACCAGGACTTTTTCGGACGAATGATCGAGAAGGGGCACGTGTTCATCTGGTGCGACGAAGCCGTGGCGTACGAGAGTGTTCCCCCGATCCGCTGGAAACGTACCTTCATTCTGAGAAGGGCCCTGCTCCAGGGAACCATTTCGCTGATCCATCCGACCTTCGGCGCGCTCGACATCGCCAAATCGGTGGTGGCGGTTCCGGTGTATACGGCCGCGCTGCCGCTCGCGTTGGTGCTGGGGCATCACCGGTTCATGACGTGCCTGGCGAGGCTGTTTCATCACGTCGGCCGTCTTCTTGGATTGCTGGGTATCAACCCGATCAAAGAGCCATACGTCACGGATTAGGCGCGAGATATGGTGGGCA
>QHWF01000418.1:0-13628 GCA_003222455.1 Acidobacteriota bacterium | reverse complement strand
AGTCACGTGGCGACCCTCGACGCCCTCGCCGGCCGCCACCGCGGCGCACGGATTCAACTGGTCAAAGGCAATCTGTTGTCCCGCGAGGACTGCGCGGTTGCGACGAGGGATGTGGCGGTCATCTTTCATTTGGCGGTGGGCGGAGGCAAGTCGTTTCCCGAAGCGTTCATGAACTCGGTCATCACGACGCGGAACCTCCTCGAAGCCAGTCTGCGGGAGACGTGCCTGCGGCGATTCGTCAATATCAGTTCGTTCGCGGTCTATAGCAACACGCAGAAACCTCGGTGGAGGCTTTTGGACGAGTCGTGCCCGGTCGAAACGCGTCCCGAGCTCCGCGGGGAGGCGTATTGCTTCGCCAAAGTCAAGCAGGACGAGCTCGTCACCGAGTATGGTCGGCGGTTCGGAATCCCCTACGTCATCGTCAGACCCGGATATGTGTACGGTCCCGGCCATGAGGAGATCTCGGCCCGGGTCGGCATCGGGACATTCGGGGTCTTTCTGCACCTCGGCGGCTGGAACACGCTACCGTTCACGTACGTCGATAACTGCGCAGAGGCGATCGCACTCGCGGGGCTGAAGAAGGGAGTCGAGGGCAAGGTCTTCAATGTTGTGGACGATGAACTTCCTTCGAGCAGGCGGTTTCTGCGTCTGTACAAGCAGAATGTCAGGCGCTTTGCATCGATCGGTGTCCCACGCGTCGTGAGTTATGCCGTCTGCTGTCTTTGGGAGATGTATTCGAAGTGGTCGGACGAGCAGTTGCCGCCCGTCTTCAATCGCAGGAGATGGCACGCCTACTGGAAAAAGACACGCTACAGCAACGAAAGAACGAAGGCGCAACTGGGCTGGACGCCAAAGGTGTCGATGGAGGAGGGATTCAGGCGCTATTTCGAGAGCTGCCAGGCGAGGGCACGGCATGCTTAGAGTCGCCATCGTCGGATGCGGTAAGATCGCCGATGCTCACGCTTCGCAGATCCAGAGAATCAGTGGCTGCGAGATCGTCGGGGTCTGTGACAGCGAACCGCTGATGGCGAGGCAGCTCTACGAGAGGTTCGCGGTAAAGCGGTATTTCGGCGACCTGAGTGACCTGCTGAATGACGCCCGACCAGACGTCGTTCACATCACGACGCCGCCGGAAAGCCATTTCGATATCGCCAGGTCCTGTCTCGAGCGGGGATGCCACGTCTATGTGGAGAAGCCGCTCACCCTCCACGCGGAGGAGGCCCAGATCCTCGTGGCCCTCGCGAATGAGAGGGGCCTCAAGCTGACGGTGGGACACGACGACCAATTCAGCCACGTGGCGAGACGCATGCGAAGTCTCGTCCAAAGTGGCTACCTGGGCGGCCGCCCGGTACACATGGAAAGTCATTTCGGCCATGAACTCGAAGACTCGGCGTATGCGCGAGCGCTTCTGGCCGACAAGCAACATTGGGTCCGCAGATTGCCGGGAAAGCTATTGCACAACGTGATCAGCCACGGGATCGCCAGGATCGCGGAGTTTCTGAGCAGCGATGCGCCTCAGGTGATCGCCTACGGCTTTGTCAGCCCGCTGCTCAGGGGCATGGGCGAAGAGGAGATCGTGGATGAGCTTCGAGTCATCATCTGTGAAGACGAACGCACCACCGCCTATTTCACTTTCTCCTCACAGATGCGGCCATCGATCCATCAGTTTCGGATTTATGGCCCGAAAAATGGTCTTTTTCTTGATCAGGATCAGGAGACGTTGATCAGGCTCCGGGGCGGGAGGTTCAAGAGCTACCTCGAGAAGTTCATCCCCCCGGTGATTTTCGCAGAGCAGCACCTTGGAAATGTCATGACCAACGTGAGGGGGTTCCTGGCGAGGGACTTCCACATGAGGTCTGGTATGAGATATCTGAGCGAGTCGTTCTACCGGTCGATCCGTGAAGGTTCACCGGTGCCCATACCGTATCGCGAGATTCTTCTCACCGCGAGAATCATGGACGCCATCTTTGATCAGCTTGATACAAGGCGGTCACCGGTCATCTCCAAGTCCGCGGCACGGGATCAGACCCGTGCCTATCATGCGGCTTCAGTGAGACAGAACGAGAGAGCGACGCCCGATAGCTCAACGGCGAGTGCGAGTGTCGGTTGAAGGAGAGGTCGTGTGATCGAACGAGGAACGCGCGAGTTGGATGCGGGTTACGCCGCGGAGGTCGACGCCATGGATGAACAGACATGGTGTCAGATCTTACAACTCTTTGATGACGCGAATATCTACCAGACCTGGGCCTACGAGGCCGTCAGGTGTGGTCGGGAAAACGTCAGTCACCTGTCGTTGAGGCGAAGGGGCGATATCGTAGCGATCGCTCAGGCGCGACTCATAAAACTACCGTTCCTGGACGTTGGGATCGCGTACGTTCGCTGGGGACCACTCTGGCGACGACGTGATGCTGAAGGACGCGCCGAGACATTTCGTCAGGCGATTCGAGCCCTGCGTAATGAGTATGCATGCAGGCGTAGGCTGGTCGTGCGGGTATTCCCGCTGCTCTTTGACGATGGATCTGGTTGCTTTTCGTCGATTCTCAAAGAGGAAGGCTTCTCGTGGTTGGGGAAGGAGGAGCGTGACCGGACGTTACTCATCGATCTGAGTCTCCCGCTCCAGGAGTTGCGTAACGGTCTCCGGCCGCACTGGCGTCGTCAATTGAAGCGTGCGGAGGGGAGTGGATTGGAGATTGTGGAAGGCTCTGACGATCTGCTCCTCGAGAGGTTCAGCAAGATCTATGGCGAGATGGAAGCCAGGAAAGGATTGGTGAAGCTCGACGACTTTGATCAACTCAGGGCGATTCAAAGACTCTTACCCGAAGAGTTCAAGATGAATGTCCTGCTGTGCAGGTCTGGTGACACCCCGTGTGCTGGTCTTATCTGGAGCGCGATCGGAGAAACTGGCATATATCTATTCGGCGCAACGAGCGATCGTGGCATGATGAGCAGAGGGTCGTATCTCCTGCACTGGAAGCTGATCGAACGATTGAAGCAAGACCCGCGATTGACCGTGTACGACCTCAATGGCATCAGCCCAGAAAGAAACCCGGGAACCTATAGATTCAAGACCGATCTGTGCGGGAGAAACGGTCGGGATGTCTACTTCCTCGGGCGATTCGATTCATACCCGAATGTGCTGAGCTATTCGGGCGTCGCGTGCGGAGACACGCTGAGAACGATCTATCGGGCTCTGCGGAGAACCAGCCGAGCCGGACTTGCCCTCCTTGACCCACTCGGTCGCCGTCGCGCGGTGGTCGTGGACGAGGACGACGCCGGCAATGGCTCCGGTCAACGTGGGGTCGCTGCGCATCGACCGGCCGCCGCTGAGGCGGGTGGTCGGTTTGCTCGCCGCTGAACCAGATCGACGTCGAAGCCGCCCATCATTGAGTGGAAAGGTCTCACGCATCGTGCTTGGCCGAAACATCTACGTGGACGGAGAGTACCTGAAGAGGAATCCGATCTGGCATGTCGAGGAATCGCCGTTCAAGGCCAGGCAAATCTTGAAGATGATGGAGAGGAACCGCCTACGACCGAAGACCATCTGCGACGTTGGTTGCGGAGCAGGGGAAGTGATCAAGCTCTTGCAGCCGATGATGGACCCGGCATGCCTTTTCTGGGGCTACGACATCTCACCGCAGGCCTTGGAGATGTGCAAGAGCCGAGAAAGCGAGAGACTTCAGTTCAAACTCGCAGACGTGGCCCAAGAGGACGATACCGTGTTCGATCTCATGCTGGTTCTCGATGTCGTCGAGCACGTCGAAGATTACTTCGGCTTTTTGAAAGGCATCCGTCCGAAGAGCGAGCTGAAGATATTTCACATCCCCTTGGATCTGAGCGTGCAGACTGTCCTGCGCAAGGGGGCCCTCCTGAAGCGGCGGGAAGTCCACGGACACCTCCACTACTTCACCAAAGAGACAGCGCTCGAAACACTCAGGGACGTGGGGTATGAGCCCGTGGACTACTTCTTCACGCCTCGGTGCGTCGAACTCGGCGAGGAAACCGCGCAGAAAATCGCCCGGCTACCAAGGAAGATCGGCTTCGCCATTCGCCAGGACCTGACAGTGCGACTACTGGGCGGCTACGGCTTGCTGGTGTTGGCTAAGTGAGCAATGCCCTGTCGCCGCGGGCGGTAGCCGACAGAGCGAGGCGGCCATGACCGTCTATCAGATTGACCCCATTCACGATGCTCGCTGGGCGGGGTTGGTTCACCGACACCCGCGGGCCTCGATCTTCCATACGCCGGGCTGGCTGAATGCGCTCCGTCTGACGTACGGATATGAACCCGTGGCGTACACGACGTCGGCGCCTCACGCCGACCTGACGAATGGTCTAGTGTGCTGCAGGATCCGGAGCGCGCTCACGGGCAATCGAATCGTGTCGCTTCCTTTCTCCGATCACTGTGAGGCGTTGGTCGATGACGCTGAAGATCTCGCGTTGCTTCTGCGGTCGCTGGAGGGTGAGTGTGAAAGCGGCGGTTGGAGATATGTAGAGATGCGGCCCGTCAGTCCACTCGGAGAACGGGGCGCAGGATTTGGGAGGCATCGGGTCTTCTACCTCCACAAGGTCGATCTTCGCCCACAGTTGAGTGAACTGTTCCGTAGCTTTGCCAAGACTGGCTGTCAACAAAAGATCCGGCGCGCGGAACGAATGCAGTTGACGTACGAAGAAGGGAGATCGGAATCGATCGTGAAGAGGTTCTACGGCTTGTTGTTGAGGACCCGTCGCCGGCAACACTTGCCCCCGCAACCCATCGAATGGTTTCGCAATCTCATGTCTTGCCTCGGCGAAAAGGTCAAGATCCGCATGGCCTCTACAGACGGCGTCCCCATAGCCGGCCTCTTGACGTTGGTGCACACGAAGTCGATCGTCGACAAATACGGCTGTTCCGACGAAAGATTTCACAGTCTCGGCGGGATTCCCCTGCTGTTGTGGAAAGCCATCCAGGAGGCCAAAGAAGCGGGGCTCTCAGAATTTGATCTGGGTCGCTCTGATCCTGATGGCCATGGGCTGATCAACTTTAAAGAAGGCTGGCATGCGACCCGAAGCACGCTGACTTACTACAGGTGCCCGCGCGGCCAGTCGGTCGACCCGGCCGAAGGGTGGAAGATGCGGGTGGCGCATCGAGTGTTTGCGCGCCTGCCCGATCCAGTCCTGACCACCGCGGGGAACCTGCTCTACAGACACATCGGCTAAGGGGCGATGGCCCGGCCCGCAAGATCGGTCGCGAGGTCCTCCCTCGCGTCAAGCCACATGATCAACGCCACGCTCATCGAGCGTTATCGATGCCCGGACCACTTTGCAGAAGTCACGCTGTCGGGGGAGTTATCCCCTTACGCGGGTTACTTCCGCTTCGGGGAAGACACTATCTGTTACGGGCAGGTGGCTTCGGGTTCGCTCGGGAATCTCGGCACCGACGACCTGTGGGACGCGGCGGCCACGACGACAACCGAGGGTGCGGCACTTCGACTACCATTCGAGCCCGAGCAAATCATCGACAATCTTCGCTTTGAACGCTACGTCGCGAACTCTCATGGGCGGGAAAGAGGTCTCGACGCTCGATCGGCTGTCCGAAGTGCCTATTACATCGTTCGCCCGATGCTACCCGTTCAGGTACGCAAGCATCTCCAGCGATGGCATTTGGCAGGATGGGAAACGATACCGTTTCCGAGATGGCCCGTGGATCGAACGGTCGAGCATATCTTCGAAAGACAATTGGCATCGTTACTCCGGTCGGGGTCGGTGGAGAGTATCCCGTTCATCTGGTTCTGGCCGCACGGGCTTCCGAGCTGCGCCATCGTCACGCACGACGTCGAGACGGCCGTCGGAAGGGATTTCTGTCGGCGGCTGATGGATATCGACGAGTCCGTGGCCGTCAAATCTTCGTTCCAAATCGTCCCGGAGAGCCGGTATGCCGTCACCGCGCGTTTCCTCGACGATATTCGAGAGCGGGGATTCGAGGTCAACGTGCATGACCTGAATCACGACGGACAGTTGTTTCGCGACCGAGACGAGTTCTTGCGACGTGCCGAGCGGATCAATCGATATCGGAAGGACTTCCGTGCGGATGGCTTCCGCTCCGCTGTGCTCTATCGAAACCTGGAGTGGTACGACGCGTTGGACTTTGCCTATGACATGAGCGTCCCCAATGTCGCGCACCTGGACCCTCAGCGGGGTGGCTGCTGCACCGTCATGCCCTACTTCATCGGCGAGATTCTCGAGCTTCCTTTGACCACGACCCAAGACTATTCGCTCTTCCATGTGCTGAACGAGTATTCGATCGAGCTATGGAAACGACAGGTCGCTCTCGTCACCGAGAGACACGGCCTGGTCAGTTTCAACATCCATCCCGACTATGTCCGTGAGACGCGTGCACAGCACGCGTACCAGGCCCTTCTCGACTATCTCACCGGGTTGCGTTCCAAGAAGAAGATCTGGATAGCGCTCCCCGGAGAAGTCAACCAGTGGTGGCGTGAACGCAGTCAGATGCGACTCATCGGCCGCGGAAATGGGTGGAACATCGAGGGCCCAGGTAAGGAGCGCGCCCGGGTCGCCCGCGCGCAGCTCGAAGGCGATCGTGTTGTCTACCGCCTGGAAGCCGCATGCCCGACGACCAGCGACGGCGACACTGACTCTTTGGAGGCTTGAGAATTTATGCCCACATGCGACGTAGCGATCGTCGGAGCTGGTCCGTATGGACTCTCGGCGGCGGCGCACTTGCGAGCCGTCAAGGGATTGGAGGTCCGCGTCTTTGGCGAGCCGATGTCGTTTTGGGAGCGCCACATGCCCGTTGGAATGCGTCTTCGATCGCCGTGGGCAGCGTCGCATCTCGCGGATCCGGCGTGCGGGAATCACCTGTCCGCGCCGATTCCGCTCAGTCGTTTCATCGAGTATGGACGCTGGTTCCAGCACCGTGCTGTCCCCGAGACAGAGGCGAGGAAGGTTCTGCGGATCGAACCGGGCGCAGCCGGCTTCCGCGTCAGCCTGGATAGCGGAGAGGAATGCACAGCGCGGCGCGTTGTCATCGCCGCGGGGATCGTACCGTTCGCCTGGCGCGCGCCGGAGTTCGACAGCGTCCCGACGCAGTATGCGTCGCACTCGTGCGACCAGCGCGACCTCCGCCACTTCGCGAGAAGGCGCGTGGCAGTGATCGGGGGAGGGCAGAGCGCCCTTGAATCCGCCGCATTGCTGCACGAAGCTGGCGCCGAAGTCGAAGTCATCGCGCGGCAGCCTCGAATCCACTGGCTCGACCGCAGCGCCAAGCTGCATCGGCTCGGACTCGTGTCCCGGCTCATGTACCACCCGAGCGACGTCGGGCCGGCCGGCGTCAGTCAACTGGTCGGCAGGCCGAACCTGTTCAGGCGACTCCCGCGGCGATTGCAGGATCTGTTGGGCGTACGGTCGATCCGGGCTGCGGGCGCCGCTTGGTTACAACCCCGCCTCAGAGACGTCCCGATCAGCACGGGGCGATCGGTGATTTCCGCTGCGCCGGCGGGCGATCGGGTGACCCTCAAGCTGCAGGACGGGACCGAGCGGCGTGTTGATCACGTTCTGCTGGCGACCGGGTATCGAGTCGACATCGCCCGTTATTCATTCCTCTCCGAAGATCTGTTGAAGTCGATTCGTCGAATCGACGGGTTCCCTCAGCTCGACGCCGGATTCGAGACGTCGATGGCGGGACTCCATTTCCTGGGCGCGCCCGCCGCGTGGAGCTTTGGCCCGCTGATGCGCTTCGTGGCCGGGGCCTCGTTTGCCTCGCGCGCGCTCACGCTGAGAATCGCCGGCAGAGCAGCACAACGTGCTCCTGTCTCTCATGAGAAGCAGGCCATGGAGTCCGCGAGGCAGAAAGGTAACGTTCGGGCCAGATGGCAGCGTTGACCTGCACGGTTGGCAAAGCTCACAGCGTGAAACCCGTCGGTGCTGTTGTCATGGGCGGCGACTACCGTGGCCTTGGCGTAGTTCGGAGCTTGGGTCGTCGAGGCATCCCGGTATGGGTGCTTCATGAGGACGGACAACTGCTAGCGACGCTCTCTCGGTATGCTCGCCGACGCCTACCCTGGCGACCCGGGGACGACGCGGAACGCGTCGGCTTTCTATTGGACTTAGCCTCGGAACACAACCTCGAGCGATGGGTCCTCATCCCGACCGGTGACGAAGGTGCCGCTTTGGTTGCTCGGCATCACGCCGAATTGGCGGAGCGGTACCAGCTTACGACCCCTCCGTGGGACTGCCTGCGCTGGGCTTACGACAAGCGACTGACCTACCAGCTCGCCGACGAGCTTCAGGTCAGCCACCCCTGGACGTTGTGCCCGAGGAGCCGCAGCGAGCTCGTGGAGGCCAACTGTCCCTTCCCGGTGATTCTCAAACCGGCGTTTCGAAACAAATTTAACCGGTTCACTGCGGCCAAGGCTTGGCGCGTGGACGATCGCCAGTCGCTGCTGGCCCGGTATGACGAGGCGTGTGCATTCGTCGACCCGGAGGTCCTGATGGTCCAGGAAGTGATTCCGGGCTGGGGAGAAGCGCAGTTCTCTTATGCGGCCATTTGCCAGGACGGTCGCTCCGTCGCCTCGCTGGTTGCTCGGCGTTTGCGGCAGTTCCCCATGGATTTCGGCAGGGCCAGTACGTGCGTCGAGACGGTTGATGAGCCCGCAGTCGTCGAACCCTCCGCTCGCATGCTCGAGGCGATGAAATTCACCGGCATCGTCGAGCTGGAGTTCAAGCACGACCGTCGTGATGGGCACTACAAATTGCTGGACATCAATCCTCGAGTTTGGGGCTGGCATTCCCTTGGCGCGCGTGCCGGCGTGGACTTTTCTTATTTGCTCTGGCTTCAGGCTTGCGGTGCGGCTGTTCCCAGATCGCGGCCGCAGATCGGCGTGCGGTGGGTGCGGGCAAGCACGGATCTGCGGACGGTTGCCCTCGAGATACTTCGGGGACGGCTGTCACTGGGTGAATATTCCCGGAGCTTGCGTGGTCCACGGGGGGCGGCGATTTTCTCTCTAGACGATCCCTTGCCAGGCCTGTTGGAACTGCCGTTGCTTGTCTATTTACTCGGGAGACGAGCCTTCTGCGGGGGCAAGATCGCTTGACACTCCACCTGAGATCGGACTAGCAACTTGGGATTCGCCGCTCCTAGCAGGATGCTGAAAAAGTCGGAATCCATCGGCTGCGCATGTCACTCTCAGCAGTAACCAAGGAGGGCACATGCGCGGAGACGATCGGCAGCCCGAGGCGATGTTCAGTTACGTGTCGATGGAGACTCGCATTCCAGCGGATCATCCGCTCCGTGCGATGCGGGTCTTGGTCGATGCCGTCCTGAGGGGCATGTTGCCGCGCTTCAGGCTGCTCTACGCGCGGACCGGGCGGCGCGGCTCTGACTGGTTAGGTCGGCGCGTAGGGCGCTCACAGTGAACAGGTGGGGCCGTCACGAACGCGCTCCTGATCCAGCTGAAGCGACGGGAGAGTTTTTGCCGAAGTGGGAGTGCACGCCTCGCGCCGACCCGGAATGTGTCGACGCGACAGAACGCCGTCCACGCCTTTGATCGGTGAGTTCATGAAGAAGAATTGTTCGATACGGTCTACCTTGGCTATGGCATCGACTTGACCTTCCAGCAGTTTGTAATGTTCACAGTGCTGATTTCCACCAGGAGTTAGTGTGACATGCCGGTCTACAGTTCTCACGTTAACGTCACGGCGACCGATAGTTTGGAGAATCGCCTTGAGGTTAATGCAAAGTATGCCTCATTCGATTTCCACGAATGGGTGATTTCCCGGCTTGGTTTCCAGGCAGGAATGGACATCCTGGACGTCGGCTGCGGGACCGGAATTCACGCCATTGAGGCACTGAAGGCACTTCGCGGTACGGGCAGCATCTCGGCCATGGACCTCTCGGGTGACTCGGTAGGAGTGTTAAAGAACAACAGCGCCGGTCACGACAATCTTGACGCAGTTGCCGGTGATATGAATAATCTCGCGACCATCATCGAGCAGCAGTTTCGAGTAAAACGCTATGATCTAGCGTACTCGGTATACGCTCTCTGGTACTGTACCGATCATTTCGGAGTACTCGATGTGATGCGTCATGCGCTGAAGCCAGGCGGCCGCCTGGTGGTTTGCACTCCGAATGCTCCGAACGGCTTGCGCGAAGCAATCAGGCGTCTCGGCCATCCGCGGCCCGACTTGGATCAGGTGACCAGTTTCGGTCCGAACGTTCTCGAGCCGTACTTTCGCGCGTATTTCGACGAGGCGGTGATCCATCTTCGCCGGAACCTGCTGCGCATCACCGTCGTTGACGATGTGCTCCGATTTTACAAATCCACCGGCTACTATGACCCGGCGATTGCCAAACAGTTGGAAAGCCTGGCAAGACTGGAGATCGACATGAACGGGTACTTCGGATTCGAAAAGAACATATACCTGATCGAAGGGATCGCCCGATGACCGAGCCGCAACCATTTTCCTACGAGAACTTTCGCCAGATCCTTGCCGACGTGAATTCACGAGGTTATCAATTCTGTCGCTTTGACTGCCGGCCGAGGGATGATCAGAGGCAGTTCTATCTGCGACACGACGTCGACATTTCGCCGAGCTGCGCACTGAGGCTGGGCCGCATCGCTGCTGAGATGGGCATTCGCTCCAATTTTTTCTTTCAGCTGAATGCGGACACCTACAATGCGTTTAGTGAGAGCTGTCTGGAGATCATAACCGAGCTGCGCAGCGTGGGGCATTGCGTCGGTTTGCACCTGGATGAACACTTCATTGGCAGCGACGAGGAGAAGGTTCGGCATACTCTGCGTTGGTTTTCTGAGTGCTGCGTTCCAGTGGACGGCGCTGTCAGCTTTCATCGGCCATCAGAAGCAGTTTTGGGGCGCGACTTCGGCGCCTTCGCCAGCGGCTATGGAAGCCGCGTATGGGGTGAAGATCGCTACCTTTCTGATTCGCGACGTAGCTGGGAGTTCCGTGGCCGCCTGGACGAGTGGCTGGCAGTAGGGCGATCCCCGATTCAGTTGCTTCTTCACCCCGAATGGTGGCATCCCCACCAGACGGCCGTGGCGGTTTGGGAAGACCTGCGCGCCCGGCGCGAGAACGAACTTGCCAAATATATGGTCTCGAATTTCGAGAAGGTCTTCGCTGCCGTGATCACACCCGAGGAGCGCGTATTCGGAATGTGAGCTGGGGGACCGCCCGCGGCGTTCCAGGAGCGCCTGGACGAGTTCCGGCTTGCCCGACGTGGCTGACGACAGACGCGGGATGCGCGTTGGCAGGACGCACTTAGCGTCTTCATACAGTGCAGTCTGGAAACTGGAGAGATGGAAGAGCGGTAAGTGACCCGATTGAAGCGCGAAGCGGACCGTTTCCCGACAGCTCCCGGCGAGCCCGCATGCAGGAGCGGCCAGGCGCCTCAGGTGGGCCTCCTCATCCTGAACGCCGACGATTGGGGACGAGATCGCGGCACGACCGGAAGGATCCTGGATTGCGCTCTGCGGGGAGCGGTCTCGTCGGTGAGTGCGATGGTCTTCATGGAGGATTCGGAGCGGGCGGCAGCGATCGCCCTGGACCGCAAGATCGAGGCGGGCCTGCACCTCAACCTGACCACGCGATTTTCCACGCCGCGCTGTCCCGTACGTCTCGCGGAGCGCCAAGGGCAGCTCGCGCGGTACCTGCTGCGGCACCGCCTTTCCCAGGCCGTGTTTCACCCGGGGCTCATCCGCTCCTTCGAGTACGTTGTCGCGGCGCAGCGCGACGAATTCCGGCGCCTCTATGGGACGGATCCTGACCGACTCGACGGCCATCATCATATGCATCTCTGCGCCAACGTGCTTCTGGGGGGACTGATACCACCGGGAACCCTCGTGCGCCGAAACTTCTCCTTCCAACCCGGTGAGAAGAGCCTCTGGAACCGCTTCTACCGGAGGACCGTGGACCGCATGCTGGCGCGCCGCCACCGCCTAGTCGACTTCTTCTTCTCGCTGGCGCCCGTCGAGCTTCCGGGCCGCCTGCAACGGATCTTCTCTCTGGCTCGCGAATTCGTGGTCGAAGTGGAGGCGCATCCCGTCCATCAGGGCGAATATCGGTTTCTCACGGAAGGGCACATGTTCCGTCAGACCGCCGACGTCCGGATCGGGCCACCTTCGGCCGTACCCCACGCGGGCGAAAGGGCCACGCCATGACAGGCCATACGGTCGAGATCACCATGGGCGGGAAGGCGGTCAAGGTGCCGGCTCTGGATGTGAATGGCCAGACTTTCGTGGTGACTGGCAAGTGGATGAAGATAGCGGCCATTCACGATGAAGATTGGATCGAAGAGGCTCATGAAGATCTTGAGTCGTGTATCAGCGCGCTGAAGAAGCACAATGCCAACAGCTTGCGAGCAGACATCTTCACGGTCACGCAGAGGCTTCCCGACACGACGCGACGGTATCCCTATCATGTTGAATGGGAGAGCGTCGCCGCCATTCGCTTAAGCAGCTATGAGGAGTGGTGGACAAATAGAATATCCGCGGATGCCCGAAAGGATATCCGAAGGTCCGCAAAGCGGGGTGTCGTCGTCAAAGTGACGGACTTCGATGACGATCTCGTGAAGGGTATCGTCGAGATCTACAACGAGTCGCCGATAAGACAGGGCAAGGCCTTTTGGCACTACCAGAAGGATTTCGACACTGTAAAGCGAGAAAAGTCGACGTATCTGGAGAGGAGCACCTTTATCGGCGCGTACTGTAATGATGAGTTGATCGGCTTCATGAAGATCGTTTCTGTGGGAAGTGTTGCCGCAATGATGCAGATTCTGACGAAGATCAGCCATTACGACAAGAGGCCGTCCAATGCTTTGATTGCAAAAGCCGTCGAGCATTGCGCGACGGCGGGCATGTCATGGTTAACGTATGGCAAGTATAGAGACCGGAACAAAGGAACGAGCTCGTTAGCTCGATTCAAGCACCGGATGGGTTTTGAAGAAGTCCGAGTCCCCAAGTTCTACGTACCCTTGACGATAAAGGGTTGGACATGCCTGGCGTTGGGGCTCCACCGCGATCTGGTGACAATGCTGCCTGAATGGCTCATCGATCTTCTCTACAGCGTTCGGACGGCGTGGGGCCGCTGGCGTATTCGCGCCAGACGGTCCAGTGATTCAGGTCGCGAAGGATAATCCGTGCCGGGAATCGTCGGTCTTCTCACGAGATTGCCACGCGAACAGGCGGAGCCGGAGCTTCTCCGCATGGTCGAGGCCCTTCGCCACGAGTCCTTCTACGAAACAGGGACCTGGGTCGATGAATCGTTGGGGGTGTACGTCGGCTGGGCCGGGCGGAAGAACTCGTTCTCCGAAGGCATGCCGCTCTGGAACGAACGGCAGGACGTTGTGCTGGTCTTCTCCGGGGAGGAGTTCCCCGAGTCGGGGACGGCGCGCCGCCTCAAGCAGCGTGGGCATGACCTCGACATGGAGGGCCCCTCCTATCTCGTCCACCTCTACGAGGAGGACCATTCCTTTCCGGCGGGATTGAACGGAAGGTTCCATGGACTCCTCACGGATCGGACGCGTGGAACGGCGACGCTGTTCAACGATCGGTACGGGATGCACCGGATCTACTATCACGAGTCGAAGGATGCCTTCTATTTCGCCGCAGAAGCGAAGGCGA
>QHWF01000417.1 GCA_003222455.1 Acidobacteriota bacterium | reverse complement strand
GTGCTCGCGCGAGTAGCGTGCGATCGTTTCCGAAACGCCCAAGGCGGCGCGGACACCGGCGATTTTGTTCGCGGCAATCGCCGATCCAATGCCCGCGCCGTCGATGACGATGCCCGCGTCTGCCGTTCCATCGGCAACCGCGCGCGCCACCGCTGCGGCCATATCCGGGTAATCGACGGGCTCGGGCCCGTCGGTTCCGAGATCGGACACCGCGAGGCCGCGACCGCGCAGAAACGACACCAGGTTCTGGCGCAGCGTGATACCGGTATGATCGCTGGCAATCGCGATCCGCCGGATCGCCGCGGCCGGCGCCAGCATCCTTTCGTCGTCGGACGGGGCATCCTCGAGCACGACGACGCGGAGGTCTTTGAGTGTATCGCGGGCGAGCGGCGTGACGTGGCCGCCGCGCGCCAGCATCACGGTCTCGCCGCGGCCCAGCAGGCGCGCGTCGCTTTCGGTGATGATCTCGAACCTTTTCATTGCAGTATGATGCCGCCTCATGTCCGACCTGCGCCCGGCTGAAATCCTACTATCGGAAGAACAGATTCAGAAGCGCGTGGCCGAACTTGCCCGCGACATCCGGTGCGACTTCCCGGACAGTCTGCATCTGGTCGCGGTGCTCAAAGGGGCGTTCATCTTTCTGTCCGATCTCGTGCGGCACATGGTCGGTCAGGTCTCGCTCGATTTCATGGCCGTCTCGAGTTATGCGAAAGGCACCACCAGCAGCGGGGAGGTGCGGCTGCTGAAGGATCTCGACACGACGCTCGACGGCAAGAACGTGGTTATCGTCGAGGATATCGTGGACACGGGCCTGACGCTCACCTATCTCCAGGACATCCTGCGCGCGCGCAACCCGCGCACCCTGCGCACGGCCTGTCTGCTGAGCAAACCGTCGCGCCGGCAGGTCGACGTCAAAGTGGAGTACATCGGGTTCACGATTGAAGACCGGTTCGTCGTCGGCTACGGGCTCGATTACGCCGAGCAGTATCGAAACCTTCCGCACATCGCCGTTGTGGGATCATGAGATTTCAGTGGATCGTGAGATTTCAGATTGTAGATTTCAGATTTCAGATTCATTTCAGATTGAAGGTAGATTCAAAGACACGTCCTCCAACCATCGTGAGATTTCAGATTGCAGATTTCAGATTGTAGATTCAAAGACACGCCAACCCAATCGGCAGTGTGCTTCAACCCTCACGGCCTGCACTCTGCGCGGCAAATCCGCCGCCAGACCCGCCTTGATTTGAAGAACTTCGATCACATCGCAAGGTCCAAATCTTCAATCTGAAATGAATCTGAAATCTGAAATCTACAATCTAAAATTTCAGAGCTCTTATCCGCTGCGCAAGGCGGTTCGCGTCGGCGATCACGGCTTCGCGATCCAGCGTGCGGAGCTGGCGCTCCTTCATCAGCACCTTGCCGTTGACGATGGTCGTGCGCACGTCGTCGCCTCGAGTGACGTAGACAAGCTGCGACACGGGATCGTACATCGGCGTCTGCCGCGCGCTGGCGGTCGACACGGCGATCAGGTCGGCGCGCTTGCCCGGCTCGACTGACCCGATCGACCGGTCCATCGCGAGCGCTTTCGCACCGCCGATTGTGGCCATGTCCAATGCCGTTCGCGCCGGCACGGCGGTCGGATCGTGAGTCGTGTGCTTGGCCAGGAACGAGGCCTGGCGCATGGCTTCGAACATATCGAGGTCGTTGTTGCTCGCGGCCCCGTCGGTGCCCAGGCCGAGCGGAATACCCGCCGCCAGATACTGCACGACCGGCGCCGCGCCACTGGCCAGCTTCATGTTGCTTTCGGGATTGTGCGACACGCCAACCGCATGCCGTTTCAGAATCGCCATGTCGTCGGGCGTCACCCAGACGCCGTGCGCCGCGAGCGTTCGCGGACTCCAGAATCCGATGGAGTCGAGATACGCCGCCGGCGTCATCTGGTGTTGCTCGCGCGACTGGCGCACCTCGTCTTCTGTTTCCGCGAGATGGATCAGGATCGGCACGCCGGCGCGGCGCGCCAGCTCGGAGCAGGCCAGCAGCGTGGCCCTGTCGTTGGTATACATCGCGTGGGGCGCCACGGCGGGAGTGATCAGGCCGTCGTTTTTGAACGACGCGATGAATCGCTCGGCGCGCGCGACGGCTTCGCCCGGCGTTTTCGCGTCGGGGGAAGGGAACTGGATGATGGTCTCCCCCAGAACGCCCCGCAGCCCCGCCGCCCGTGTCGCCTGCGCGATTTCCTCTTCGAAGTAATACATGTCCGCGTAGGTCGTCGTGCCCGACTCGATCATTTCGAGCGCCGCGAGGCGCGTCCCGACGCGGACGAATTCCGGCGACACCGTTCGGGCCTCGGCGGGAAAGATGTATTTCTGCAGCCATTCCATGAGGGCCAGATCGTCGGCGAGCCCGCGGTAGAGCACCATCGGCGCGTGCGTGTGCGTATTGACGAGGCCAGGCAGCACGATTTGATTCGGGGCGCTGATGGTTTCGTCGGCCCGGTAGTTCGCGGCGATGGCATCGGGACGATCGACGGCCACGATCTCGGGACCATCGATGGCGACGGCACCGGGCGAGAATACGGTGTGCCGCTCATCCTGTGTGATGACGATCCCACCGGTGACCACGAGCGACACATGGCGCGGGATCTGAACGGTCGCACCGGCACCCAGGGCCACCATCGCGACGGCAACGAACACGACCTTCATGGTGCGTCGATCTTATCGCCATCCTCTGCTTTCGGCTTAGCAGCCCGCGGTGAAAACTCCAGCTGCATTCGGCCGGCGATGCATCCCCGCTCCACCACACGGCGCACAGTCCGCGCCGTGGGGGCCCCGGGCTGACTGCGTTGCTCCTCCCTCACATTATTCCCGATATGCTCAGTCGTCGCGCCTTGTCAGCGGGGCGCCTCGCCGCCCTCGGTGCGACGCTGGACTTTCACCACGGGCTGCTAGCGCTCGGGTCTCGAACGCTTCGTGTATAGTGAGCGCGTGCCGGTTCAACTCGTCACTCACCCGCTGGTGCTGGACGCGCTGGTGACGCTTCGCGATCACCGGACGACGGCCGATCATTTTCGCCGGGCCGCCACGCGGATCAGCGTGCTCCTTGCCGCCGAAGCGCTGCGGCACCTGCCGACGCGCGCGGTGAGCGTGGACACGCCGCTCGGTCCGGCCGACGGCCGGCAGGTCGGCGTGGACGTGGTGGTGGTGCCGGTCCTGCGGGCCGGTCTCGGGATGCTCGATGCCGTGCTCGAGCTCGTGCCCGGGGCGCGTGTCGGCCACATCGGGTTGCAGCGCGACGAAATCACCGCCGTGGCGTCGCAGTACTACTCGAAGCTGCCGGCACGGCTCGACAGCAGCTACGTCGTGATGATCGATCCGATGCTCGCGACCGGCGGCAGCGCCGTGGCGGCGCTCGACCTGCTCGCGCGCGCCGGGGCGCAGGCGGTCCGGATTGTCTGCATCGTGGCCGCGCCCGAAGGCGTCGCGCTCGTCGAACGGCGTCACCCCGCCGTTGAGATCTACACACCGGTGGTCGATCGCTCGCTCAACCAGCAGAAATTCATCGTGCCTGGACTTGGAGACTTCGGCGATCGGCTGTACGGGACCGTCTGACGAGGCGGGGAGGGCGCGTTATGTCCACGATCAATAACCGGCGCACACAGGCGCCGCCGCAAGCCGAGCGCTGGCAGACATCGTTGACCGCGATTGTCCCGAACAAGATTCTGATTCGTGGCTATCCGGTCGACGAAATGATGGGACGTCTGGGGTTCGCCGAGGCGGTGTATCTCCTCCTCATGGGCGAGCTGCCGACACCCGCCATCGGCCGCATGCTGAACGCCGTCCTCGTCTCTTCGCTCGACCACGGCGTGACGCCGCCGTCCACGCTCGCGGCGAGAAACGTGGCGACTACGGGTGCGCCGTTGAAGGACTGCGTCGCCGCCGGCATTCTGGCCTTCGGTCCCCACCATGGAGGCGACATCGAGTCGTGCATGCGGTTTCTGGACGGCGGGCTGACACTGATGCGGTCCGGCAAGACGCTGCAGGAGGCGGCCGACGCCATCGTCGTGGAGTGCGTCGATCAGAGCCTGGTGCCGCCCGGGTTCGGCCACCGGTTCCACGCGCGCGATCCGCGCGCCGCGCGGCTGTTCCAGATGGCCCTGGAGCTCGAGCTCGAAGGCGAGCACGTGCGCCTGATTCGCGCGGCCGAACGGGCGCTCGACGAGCGCCAGGAGCGGTTCGACCGGCCCCTGCCAGTGAACGTCGACGGCGCCATCGCGGCGATCTCAGCCGATCTCGGCTTCGCGTACGAACTGGGCAACGCAATTTTTCTGATCTCGCGGCTGCCCGGGCTGATCGCCCATGCGCACGAGGAACGTACGCGCCAGATGCCGATGCGCCAGATCGATCCGAAGGATCACGATTACGACGGCGCACGGGAGCGACGGTTGCCGGAGGGG
>QHWF01000416.1 GCA_003222455.1 Acidobacteriota bacterium | reverse complement strand
ACGAGATTGCCGTTCGGGTCCCGCCACGAGTAAATCTGTGCAGATGCCGGGACAGGCATCGCGAGCATCAGCATGACAAAGATGCCCGCCGCGATGCGCGCACGCGGGTGCACGACCGCGCAGATCCGCGCACGATTGTCACGGCGGGACAGCGTCAACAGCCTTCCAATGTAAGTTCCCGGATGTATCGGGCTCAACTAGAAGGCTTATCGGACGATTCGATTCTGTGCAGCAGAAGGGCAGGTAGGGCGGGTAGGCCAGGTAGGGCGGGTAGGGCGGGTAGGGCGGGACGGGCAGGACGGGTAGGACGGGCATCACGGCAAGCCTGAATTGCCCCTGGGAGACCGGCCTGTGACGAGATGCGCCGAAGGAATCACCTTAGTCTCGCGCGGGTGGCCGCGAACGGGGCGCCTCGGCACCCCAACGCGGCTGCCGCGTTGGGGACCCCGCCCCGCCGGGCGCGGAGGCGTCCGCCGTGACAAGTGCCTTTCGCCGAGCACCCCGGGGCCCCCACCGCGCGGACTTTGCGCGGTGGGGTGGCTCGGACGGGGCTGTTCGCGGACAGGACCCGCCACGGCTAATGCTGACGGCCCGAAGGAGTCGGTCAGCTGAAATCTTGGGTGTAGCGCGCGAGCGGCCTGCCTGCTCTATTTCCCACTCAGCATCTTTGAAATCACCTGCTCGCTCGCGGTCAGCATGTCATCGATCTTGTCGGGCTGCTTGCCGCCGGCTTCGGCGAAATCGGCGCGTCCGCCTCCACCGCCGCCGACGATTGGCGCGATTTCCTTCACGATCTGGCCGGCCTTGATGCGCGCCGTCAGGTCGGACGTGACGGCGACCACGATCTGGACTTTGCCGTCGCTCGCAGACGCGAGCACGACCACGCCGCTCTTGATTTGCGCTTTGAGCGAATCGGCCAGGCCGCGGAGGGCATCCTTGCCGAGATCCGCGACCTTTCGCCGCGCCAGCTTGACGCCTCCGATATCCACAATCCCGCCGGCATCGTCCGCGGCAGCGCCGCCGCCCATGGCCAGCTTCGTTTTGAGCTGCGTGATCTCGCGAGTCAAGCGCCTGGCATCGGCCTGGAGCCGCTCGACGGCCTCGACCACCTGATCGGCTGGTACATGCAGCGCGTCCAGTACGGCCGACAGCGTTTTGCGCTGGTGCTGCATCCACGCGACCGCACCCGCACCGGTGAGCGCCTCAATCCGGCGAGTCCCGGCCGCGACGCCGCTTTCGCCGACAATCACGAACGGGCCGATGTCGCCGGTCGCGCTCACGTGCGTGCCGCCGCAAAGCTCCATGCTGTATCCCGGCACGCTGACCACGCGAACGGTGTCTCCGTACTTTTCGCCGAAGAGCGCCATCGCACCCTCCGCAATCGCCTCATGCGTCGGGCGCTGCTCGGTCGTGACCGGCGTGTTTCGCGTGATCTGCTCGTTGACGATGCGCTCGATCCGCTCGAGCTCGTCGCGGGTGACCGGCTGGAAGTGCGCGAAATCGAACCGCAGCCGATCCGGAGCGACAAGCGATCCCGCCTGTTTGACGTGGCCGCCCAGCACTTCGCGCAGCGCCGCGTGAAGGAGATGGGTGGCCGTGTGGTTCCGGCGCGTCGCATTCCTGACGTCAGCGTCGACTTCCGCGGTCACCAGATCGCGGACGCGCAGGGTGCCCGACGTGACGTGCACGCGATGGGCGCGCGGCAGACCGGTGCGAATCCGCGTGAGTCCTTCGACCCGCGCTTCAGCGGTGTCGTTGAACATCCGCCCCGCGTCGGATACCTGCCCGCCGGACTCGAGATAGAAGGGCGTGTGCGCCAGCAACACGAATCCTGTCTGGCCGGCCGCCAGCGAGGACGTCGTCTGACGCTTCTCATCGAACAGGGCGACCACTGGCACGTTGCTGACACGGGTTGAGGTGTAACCCTCGAATCGATCCCCAATCTGATCGAGCGACCGATCCGGCGGCAGCTCGAACTCTTCGGCCTTTCTGCCGCCGAACGTGCTCTGCGCCCGCGCTTTGTCGCGCTGCGCCTCCATGGCCGTGTCATACCCGATTCGATCCACGCGCACGTCCTGGATGGCGGCCGTGTCTTCGATGAAGTCGTACGGGATCCCGAACGTGTCGTACAGCCGGAATGCGACGTCGCCGGGCAGCACGCGCGCGGGCGTTTCGAGCGCTTTCGCGATCTCGGCCTCGAGGCGGGGCAGGCCCTCGGTCAACACCGTATCGAAGCGATTTTCTTCGGCGAGAATCGTTTTTTCGATCATCGAGCGATTCCGGCGGATTTCGGGATACGCGTCGCCCATTTCGCGATCGAGCACCGGCACGAGCGAATGCAGAAACGGTTCGGTGAGCCCGAGATGCTGGCCGTGACGCATGGCGCGCCGCATGATCTTGCGCAGTACGTATCCTCGCCACTCGTTCGAGGGGATCACACCGTCCGCGATGAGAAACGTCGTCGCGCGGATGTGATCGGCCACGACACGCATGGAAATATCATGTGCGTCGGTCACCGAGCCGGCGTAGCGGTGGCCGGACAGCCGCCCCACTTCGTCGAGCAGCGGCACGAAGAGGTCGGTGTCGTAGTTCGAGTCCCTGTTCTGCATGACGGCCGTGATCCGCTCGAGCCCCATGCCGGTGTCGATGGACGGGGCAGGCAACGGCGTGAGCGTGCCGTCGGCGCTGCGCTCGAACTCCATGAACACGTTGTTCCAGATCTCGATTTCCGGATCGCTGCCGGTGCCGCGCACGAAGTAGATTTCGGAGCAGCGGCCGCAGGGGCCGGTGTCGCCCATCTGCCAGAAATTGTCGTCGGCGCCGAATTCGAGAATGCGATCGGCGGGAACGAAATTGCGCCAGACACCGAACGCTTCGTCGTCGCGGGGGATGCCGCCTTCGCCTTTGAATATCGAGACGACCAGGCGGTCTTTGGGCATCTTCCACACGTCGGTCAGCAGCGTCCACGCGAACGCGATGGCGTCCCTTTTGAAATAGTCACCGAACGAGAAATTGCCGAGCATCTCGAAGAACGTGTGGTGGCGGAACGACGGCCCGACGTTGTCGAGGTCGTTGTGCTTGCCGCTGACGCGCATCACCTTCTGCGACGTCGCCGCGCGGGTGTACTCGCGCTTTTCGCGGCCGAGAAACGTGTCTTTGAACTGGTTCATGCCGGCGTTCGTGAACAGCAGTGTGGGATCGTCGCCTGGGACCAGCGGGGAGCTCGGCACGACACGGTGGCCGTTCTTTCTGAAGTACTCGAGGAAGGACGCCCGGATCTCGTTGGAAGTCACCCGTTTATTCTAGAACACCGCGTAAACTAGGCTCCCATGTCCACTCCTTCGCTGTCGCCGTTGGCTATCACCGTGGTCGTGACGCTGACTGTCGCCATGCCGACGGCGCAGCAGCCGGCTGCGAAGCCGATGCTCATCAGAGCGAGCCGGCTGCTCGACGTTCGGGCCGGCGTGTATCGGTCCGCTCAGGGTCTCTGGATCGAAGACGGCCGAATCCGACAGGTCGGTGCGTTCGACGTAGTCCGTGCCGCCGCACCGAAGGACATCGTCGTCCTCGATCTCGGGCGAGCCGTCGCCATGCCAGGGCTCATCGACTGCCACACGCATCTGCTGGATGCCATGGACCCGGCCGGCTCCAGCACCGACGATCTGATTCTGACGCTGGCACGGGAATCGCCGGCGAAGCGGGCACTGCGCGGTGCCGCGATGGCGCGTGAGATCCTCGAGGCTGGCTTCACGAGCGTGCGGAACGTCGGCCACTCTGGCATCGACGGCGACGTCGCGCTGCGCGATGCGATCCGGAGCGGCTGGCTGCCGGGTCCGCGCATCGTCGCGGC
>QHWF01000415.1 GCA_003222455.1 Acidobacteriota bacterium | reverse complement strand
GTTGGCGGTCCGCAATGCCGTCGTCATGGCGTACCGGTTCCGATCGGACAGCTTCATTCAGAGCGTCGAGCAGGAGATCGCGGCGGTCGCCGCCGCATGGCCACGGCGCCGCGGATCGATGATTGCCTGCATTTTCCCCGGCCAGGGTTCACAGAGAGTCGGCATGGGACGAGCGCTGGCCGAGACTTACCCGGCATGTCGCGAGATTTTCGACGAGGCCGATGAAGCGCTCGGCGAGCGGCTCAGCCGGATCATCTTCGAGGGACCCGAGGAGCGGCTGACGCTGACCGAGAATGCGCAGCCGGCCATTCTCACGGTGAGCCTGGCGGCGTACCGGTTGCTCGAGTCGCGCGGGCTGCGTCCTGCCTTCGTCGCGGGGCACAGCCTCGGCGAGTATTCGGCACACGTCGCGGCCGGTACATTCGCATTCGCCGACGCGGTCCGGATCGTGCGGCGTCGCGGGCGCTACATGCAGGAAGCGGTGCCGGCGGGCGCGGGCGCGATGGCCGCCATCCTCGGCCTCGATGCGGCACAGGTTGCGCGTGCGTGCGCCGAGGCGGCGCAAGGCGAGGTCGTGAGTGCCGCGAACGTGAACGGGCCGGGGCAGGTGGTGATCGGCGGGGCCCGCGACGCCGTGAAGCGCGCCGGCGACCGCGCGAAAACCTTCGGTGCGAAGCGCGTCGTCGCGCTGAACGTCAGCGCGCCGTTTCACACGGCGTTGATGAAGCCCGCCGAAGAGCGTTTGAAACCGGAGTTGCTCGCCCTGGCCGCTGAGGACCCGCGCGTCCCGGTGGTGGCGAACGTCGATGGCCAACTGAAGCGCGACGCGGGCGCGGCAGTCGATGCCTTGATCCGGCAGATTGTTGCGCCAGTGCAGTGGGAAGCGGTCGTGACGCGTCTTGCGTCGGAAGGCGTCACAACGTATGTTGAGGTGGGACCCGGATCGGTGTTGAGCGGGCTGGTTCGCAAAATCGATCGCGGGGCGACGGCGCTCGCGTTCGGCACGCCTGGCGATCTCGCCTCGATCGAATCGCTTCTCCATGTTTGACTTATCCGGGAAAGTCGCGCTGGTGACCGGTGCGTCGCGCGGGATCGGGCGTGCGACCGCGCACCGCCTGGCGGAACAGGGCGCCACGGTCATCGCGGCCGCGCGCGGCGATCACGCCGCCGGGTGCGTCGCCGACATCACCGGCCGCGGTCATCGGGCCGAAGCGCTGAGCGTCGATGTCACCGATGCCTCGGCTCTCGAGCGCGTGCCGGCCGGAATCATCGAGCGCCACGGCCGGCTCGACGTGGTCGTCAGCAATGCGGGCATTGCGCGGGATCAGTTGCTGATCCGCATGAAGCGCGCCGAATGGGACGCCGTGCTGGCGACGAATCTCACGGCCACATTCGTGCTGGCGCAGGCGGCCATGCGGCCGATGCTGAAACAGCGCGGCGGCCGCATTATCGCGGTAAGCTCGGTGGTTGGCCAGATGGGCAACGCCGGCCAGACGAACTACGCGGCGTCGAAGGCTGGTCTCGTCGGCTTCGTGAAGGCGCTCGCGCGCGAGGTCGCGTCGCGGGGCATCACGGTGAACGCCATCGCCCCGGGGATGATCGATACGGACATGGCGCGGGCGATTGCCGACAAGCTGCAAGGCGACTGGAGCGCGCAAATCCCGCTCGGCCGCCTCGGGACCGTGGACGAGATCGCGGCCGCCGCGTGTTTCCTGGCCTCGGATGAGGCGAGCTATATTACCGGGCACGTGCTGGCCGTCAATGGCGGGATGTACATGTAGGAGGACGATGTGGCTGTAGCCGACAAAGTGAAGAGCATCATCGTGGAGCAGCTCGGCGTCGACGAGGAAGAAGTAACGCCGGATGCCTCGTTCGTCGATGACCTGGGCGCCGATTCTCTCGACACCGTCGAGCTCGTGATGGCGTTCGAGGAAGAGTTCGGCATCGAGATCCCGGACGAAGATGCCGAGAAGATTACCCGCGTGAAGGAAGCGGTCGAGTACATCGACACCCACGCCAAGGGCAAGAAGTAGGAAGACGGACAAGAGCAGCATGACCAGCATGCGGCGGGTCGTCGTCACGGGAATAGGGTTGGTGTCGTCGCTGGGCATCGGCACCGACGCGAACTGGGACGCGCTCTGTGCGGGCCGGAGCGGGATCGGGCCGATTACCCGTTTCGACGCGTCCGGCTTCTCGACGCGGATCGCCGGTGAAGTGAAGGATTTCGATCCGCTGCAGTTCATCGACAAGAAAGATGTCAAGAAGATGGACATCTTCATCCAGTTCGCCATCGCCGCCGCGGACGGCGCCATGGCCGATTCGACGCTGGCCATCACACCGGCCAACGATACGCGCGTCGGCGTGCTGATCGCGTCGGGCATCGGCGGGTTCACGACGATCGAGCGCGAGCACAAGGCGTTTCTCGACGGCGGGCCGCGGAAAATCTCCCCCTTCTTCATCCCCTCGGCCATCATCAATCTCGCCGCCGGCCAGGTCTCGATCCGGTTTGGTGCGAAGGGGCCGAATTCCGCCACGTGCACGGCGTGCACCGCGTCGGCGCACGCGATCGGCGACGCCTACGAGATCATCAAACGGGGAGCCGCCGATGCCATGATCGCGGGCGGATCCGAGGCGGCGGTCTGTGCGATGGGCATTGGCGGCTTTGCCGCGTTGCGGGCGCTCTCGACGCGCAACGACGAACCCGAGCGCGCGAGCCGTCCGTTCGACCGCGATCGCGACGGGTTCGTGCTCGGCGAAGGCGCTGGTGTCGTCGTCCTGGAAGAACTGGACGCGGCGCGCAGCCGCGGGGCGAGGATCTATGCCGAGCTCGTGGGTTATGGCATGTCGAGCGACGCGTATCACATGACCGGCCAGCCCGAGGACGGCAACGGGGCCGTCCGGGCGATGGCGGCGGCCATCGAATCGGCAGACGTCCCGCCCACCGCGGTCGATTACATCAACGCGCACGGCACCTCCACGCCCATCAACGATCCGACCGAAACGCTCGCCATCAAGACCTATTTCGGCACGCATGCCCGCAAGCTCGCCGTGTCGTCGAGCAAGTCGATGACGGGGCATCTGCTCGGTGCGGCCGGAGGGCTCGAGGCCGGCATCAGCGTGCTCGCAGTGCACAACCAGCTGGCGCCTCCGACGATCAACCTGGAATGCCCCGACCCCGCGTGCGATCTCGACTACGTGCCGAACCACGCGCGCCCGATGACGATCGAGTACGCGCTGTCGAACTCGTTCGGCTTCGGTGGGACCAACGCGGCGCTGCTGTTCAAACGGTTTGAGGGATGACGCGACGGCCCCCACACGCGACGTACAACGCAGGACTCGCGGAGCCCGCAGAGAATCCGTTTTTCTGCATCGATCGTCGTGGCGCATCGGAAGACTGTCTGTGCGAGTTCTGCGGGTTCTGCATGGATCGTCGTGGCGCCGTGACCTGAGCCCGACGGTCTTTGCGACCTTTGCGGCCTTTGCGTTCTTCTTCGTGACGTGATGAAAATTGCCGTCTGCATCAAACAGGTTCCCACCCGCGAGTGGCATCCGCGCCTGAACGACGCCGGGACGTGGATTCGCGACCAGGACGCCAGCTTCGAGATGAACGAGCCCGACGCGTACGCGCTCGAAGAAGCGCTCCGGCTGAAGGAGAAACACGGTGGAGAGGTGGTGGTCTGTTCGGGAGGGCCGACGCGCGTGGCGCAGGTCATTCGCGAAGCTCTGGCACGTGGTGCCGATCGCGCCATTCACGTGGAAGACGAAGGGCTTGCGAGCGCCGACGCATTTGTGACGAGCGAAGCCCTCGCCGGCGCGATGAAAGACGAGACATTCGACCTCATCCTGACCGGGCTGCAGTCCGACGATCAGGGGCTGGCGCAGGTCGGCGTGATCCTCGCCGAGAAGCTCGGTCTGGCGCACGCGACCATCATCATGGAAGTACAGGCCGAGGGGCAGCGCCTGCGCGTCAAACGCGAGCTCGAAGGTGGATGGTTCCAGTGGGTCGAGATGCCGCTGCCAGCCGTAATCACGATTCAGAGCGGTATCAACCAGCTGCGCTATGCGACGCTCAAGGGAATCATGGCGGCCAAGAAGAAGGACATTCGCAAGGCGGCCGCCCCGGCGGCGCCCGCGCCCAGGCAGAAGATCGTGAGCCTCTACATTCCCGAGAAAGCCAAGAAGACGCAGATCATCGGCGGATCCGCAGCGGAAGCGGCGAAAGAACTGGTCCGGAGGCTGCGCGAGGACGCGCGGGTTATTTGAGGAGCGGCCATCGAATGAGACGGCTTTTCACGAAGCCACGAAGTGTACGAAGGCCACGAAGAGATTCCATCCAAGATGATCTTCGTGATCTTCGTGATCTTCGTGATCTTCGTGTTCTTTCGTGCCTTCGTGATGAGCCGTGAGTACTGAAGATGATTCTCGTAATTGCTGAACAGCGGGGCGGAAAACTGAATCGTTCGAGCTGGG